>NZ_CP054705.1:3607605-3909507 GCF_016495725.1 Salicibibacter cibarius
GGCTTCCCTGAACGGCATTCCCTTTGCGGCTAGATAGTCGGCAAGTTCCGTTGCATTGGAAAAGTCCGAAGAGACGGCCTGCGCGGTTGTTTTTTCTTGAACAACCATGGAGTCGACCATCCCGGTGAAAATTTTCAATGATCCTTTGACAGTCACGACGGCATCAAACACGCCTTCCTTGTCCTCCTGCATATCTTTGTTATAGGCGAGCGGCAAACTTTTTAACGTCGTCAATAAACTTACAAGACTACCGTATACGCGCCCCGTTTTCCCCCGAACAAGCTCGGCCATATCCGGGTTCTTTTTTTGCGGCATAATGCTGCTTCCGGTGGCAAACGTATCGTCAAGTTCAATAAAACTGAATTCCTCGCTTGACCAAAGAATGATCTCTTCGGACAACCGGGATAAGTGCATCATAATCGTAGAAGCGATACTTAAAAATTCAATTAGAAAATCACGGTCGCTGACCGCATCCAGGCTATTTTCATAGATCGCGTCAAACCCTAATGTTTCCGCCGTTTGCCGGCGATCAATCGGGAAGGTCGTTCCCGCGAGCGCGCCGGCGCCAAGCGGTGAGATGTTCACGCGTTTCAAACTATCACTAAGCCTGTCCGCGTCCCGCTCCAACATCGCTACATACGCGAGCAAATGGTGTCCCATGGATATCGGCTGTGCTCTCTGCAAATGGGTGTACCCAGGAATCATCGTTTCCGTATGTTCATCGGCCCGGCTCACGAGCACCCGTTGAAAATCGCGAATCATGGCAATGATCGTTTCCGTTTCTTCACGCATAAACAGATGCATATCCGTTGCCACTTGATCGTTTCGGCTACGGGCGGTATGAAGTTTACCGGCTACTTCGCCGATTTCTTCCGTTAACAATTTCTCAATGTTCATATGAATATCCTCATATTTCACATCAAAAGAGAGCTCCCCGTTTACTGCCTTTTTTTCCAACGTGGCAAGGCCATCGTGAATCTTCCTGCCTTCTTCTTCACTAATAATATTGCAAGAACGGAGCATGGCCACATGAGCCATGCTCCCTTGAATATCCTGAGCGACGAGTTTTTGGTCAAAACCGATCGACGCGCCGAATTCATCGACCCAGGCTTCCGCTTCTTTCGTAAATCGACCGCCCCACAGTTTGGTCATACTTCCACACCATTCTTATTGACTTTGCTATGCACTTTCGTCGGCAATCCCCACAATTGCATAAAGCCGACGGCTGCATTGTGGTCAAACTCATCCTCCGGCGTGTATGTCGCCAGTTTTTCATCATAAAGGGTGTAAGGCGAAGTGCGCCCTTCAACGATCGCGTGGCCTTTAAACAGTTTCACGCGCACCTTGCCGGTGACGCTTTTCTGTGATTCTTTTATAAATGCTTCCAATGCCGGTCGCAACGAAGCGAACCAGAGCCCTTTATAAATGAGTTCCGTCAATTCTTTCGATACGATCGGTTTGAAATGGGCCATTTCACGTGGCAACGTCAAATCTTCCAACTCTTTGTGCGCAGTTAGAAGCGTCATCGCTCCCGGGCATTCATACACTTCACGGGATTTAATGCCGACGAGACGGTTTTCCACGTGATCGATTCGTCCAATGCCGTGAGTGCCCGCTTTTTCATTCAAGTGCATGATCAATTGATCGAGTTCATAAGCGACGCCATCGACGGCAACGGGTTTGCCTTGTTCGAAGTCAATTTCAATAACCTCAGGCGAATCCGGTGTTTTTTCAAGTGGGTTCGTTAAGTCGTAAGCACCCTCCGGCGGCGTTGCCCACGGATCTTCAAGAATGCCGCATTCATTGCTGCGTCCCCAAAGGTTTTCATCGATGGAATACGGGTTATCGAGATCGACGGGAACCGGAATGTTATGTTTTTTTGCATATTCAATTTCTTCATCACGGGACCAACCCCACTCACGCACAGGTGCAATGACGTCAAGATCCGGATTTAACGCTTGAATGGACACTTCAAAGCGGACTTGGTCATTTCCCTTTCCGGTACAGCCGTGGGCAATTGTGCCTGCACCCGTCTGTTCGGCAATTTCCACGAGTTTTTTCGCGATCAACGGACGTGAAAGCGCGGAAACGAGCGGATACTTTTGTTCATACATGGCTTGCGCTTGAAGGGCAGGCAAGACGTATTCTTCCGCAAATTCTTTTTTCGCGTCAACCGTATACGATTGTGCCGCTCCTACATCCAACGCTTTCTGTTTCACCGTTTCCAAGTCTTTTCCTTCCCCGACATCCAAACCAACCGCGATGACTTCATACCCTTGGTCCATCAACCAACGAACGGCAACGGATGTGTCCAGTCCGCCTGAATAGGCCAAGACAACTTTCTCTTTATTCATGGGATCTCCTCCAATTTATACGAATAAAAATTCTTTTAAAGTTATTTTTATGCATTGTTGTGTAAAAAAAGAGGGCGAAAGCTCCTCTGCAATTTCTATTTTTAACTTTATCATGGTTTTTACCGAAACTCAATACTTATACATGATTTTTTATATTAATGTATTCTTGGCCAGCGTCCATTAATGACAAAGGCTGGCGTCAATTTCAGTATTAACCTCTGCCATGCCAACGATCCAGTAAATATCGTTTTTCATAGTAAACGCCGGATATGTCTGAAACTTGTTTTGCTAATCGGTAGTTACTATACGCTCCGTATGCAATGCCAACCAAAGGAACGCCTTGAATAAGTTTTTTCCGCAACATAAAAATCATCGCCAATTTTCCGATTTGCCGAAGCGGTTGATGCAGCCACTCCTCATTAATAATTTGTTCGTTTCCATTATAAAAACCCGGAAAAGCGCCAACGATATTCTCCTCCTCCGCCTCGAGTTCTTTCCACCCTTGGAATTGCGTAGAGGAGGGGGAGGTTCCCACTTCAAACACTTTCAAGGCGATCATCATTTCCGCCGGGTGACGCATATCGTAACCAAACGAGAGCGCGGATAACTGCACGGTGCGTAAGTTGATAGCCATGAGCAACGGGAGGTCTGCCGCCAACAAAAACGGGCCGCCGAACCCGGTAATGCCTCCCTGACCGAAAGCGAACAGCCGTTGTTTTGCCACCATTTGCATACGAATGAATTGATTTTGTTCGAGCGTCAATTTTCTTACGTCCGTTATGGTCGCAATGTCGTCGCGAAACACACGGGCCGTCGCGAGAATACGTTCTTCAACTTCCCGTTGCACGTTCGCGTTCAGAATCATGCTTTGCGTATAAAAAAGAAAGCGATCGACACCTTCGATTAATTTTTCCTGCCATTTTTTCGGCAACCGGGATGCTGCCTCCGCTTGCAATTCTTGCACGGACCACGTTTGCATATCCCGATTTTCAAAATAGCGTTCTTCCCACTCGCGAATGGCCTGCAATCGTTCTTCAATTTGCTCCGGTGACGATGGCATGATACGTCCTCCTTTACCCGTTTTGATGGAAAAACTGCTCGAACCACTCATTGATGCGCTTGATCATATCGCTTAACGCTTCCGCACGTGTAAAAGACGGGAGTTCGGCGAATAATGCTTGTGGCGGGGCCTGTACACCCGGACCGTTTTTCTGCAGCAGCCAGATGCTCTTGGCGTACTGGTCGTTTTTAAACATGGATTCCGGCAATTGCAAAAGGCCGAGCGTTACCGCTTCCCTTTTTACAAATTCGCGGAGGGCTTCCGCGCCTTCGCGCGTAAACATCGTGTTCGGGATCAAAAACATGGCAAACCCGCTTTCTTTAAGCGCTTTCCAGGAATTTTCAAAGATTGCATATTCAACAGGCATTCGCCCTTCTTCGGGACGTGTGTAAAAATCGGCAACGATCTCGTCGTTTGCATAATAGCCAACGGGCAAGTCCGATACGATGACATCAACTTCGGGCAGTCCACGCTGGCTAACGCTATCCATTTGCAAAATTTGCAGGGAGTGGCGTTGTAAATTTGCCATTGCAAATGCGATACGGACTAACGCGTCATCAACTTCAGCGCCAATCGCGCCCTCCACCCCGTCCGTATCATTTAGGATTGCCGTCAGTAAATTCGCGGTACCCATGGCAGGGTCAAATAACCGAATGTCTCGTTCTTCGCCGATGAGTTTTTTTAACAAGTAGGAGACAAAGAACGCGACACCATCCGGCGTCATAGCATGATGAGGTTGGACGTTTTCCTTCATCCCTTTGAGGATCGCCAGTTGAAAAGCCTTGCGCACAACTTCACGATCTAGCTGCCCTTTTGGAGCATCTTTCAAAAATCGCTTGATTTTTTCTTTCGCTGGATCGGAAAAAGGTTTTTCGGTGGTGCCCTGGTATAAAATATCGCCCGCTTCCGCCAATGCATCCAAATATGTATATGCGTGGTCCTCGCTTATGGCGATTGCCATTTGATCCAATGCATGAAAAAGTTGTTCGATCTCCGTTTGCTCCGTCATTCCGCTCACCTCACGACTTTTATTTTACCACAGAATGCCATATCCAAAAAATACCCCAGCGTAGGCTGAGGTTCGTTCGCTTTTGCGTTGTTTACTTTGTTTCTTTTGCCGCTGAAATAGCCGCATCATAATCGGGATGATTGGTGGCTTCAGGTACGTATTCAGCATGTGTAACCGTTCCGTTGCTATCAAGCACGAACACACCTCTTGCAAGCAGCCGCATTTCCTTAATGCCGATCCCGAATGCTTCTCCGAATGAAAAATCACGATGGTCCGAAAGCATGGTGAGGTTATCGATGCCTTCTGCGGCACACCAACGCTTTTGCGCAAACGGTAAATCGACGCTAATCGTTAACACTTCAACGTTGTCCAATTTCGCCGCCTCTTCATTAAAGCGCCGTGTCTGCTGGGCACAGACACCGGTATCCACGGAGGGCACAACGCTAATAACTCGAACTTTCCCCTGATGGTTGCCCAAGCTATGCGCCTGCATGCTCGTATCAAGGGCTGTGAAGTTCGGCGCTTGACTGCCTTCTTTTACTTCTGTCCCGATTAATGCCACCGGGTTTCCATTAAATGTTACGCTTGCCATGATTAATCTTCGCCTCCTTGTTTTTCTCCGACAGTTCTCTATACCCAATTTTTCGGAAAGAAAAACAAGCCGAAGCGAGCCATTCCGTCGGTCATTGCTTAATCAATATGCGGATAGTGCCGATCATCGACGTGAGGCGCCTCATGGTGATCATCACGGACCAATTGTTTTATTTTCTCAACGACTTGCGGTGCAAATTCGAGCAGTTTCTCATAAAAATGGGCTTGATTATCAAGATGAATCATTTTCACCCCTGCCGTACCGACGATGAGGAATGCTATCGGAGTAATGGAGACACCGCCACCGCTTCCCCCGCCAAAAGGATAACTGTCTTCATCGTCGTAGGCTTCTGTTCGATCCGTCACGATTTGGCTCCCTCCGGCGGCAAAACCGAAGCCCACTTTTGACACAGGTACGATGACGCTGCCGTCCGGTGTTTCGACGGGGTCGCCAATAATCGTATTTACATCAACCATTTCTTTAATGTTTTCCATCGCTGTTTTCATTAAGCCTTGAATCGGGTGCTCTGACATAAACACTATGCCTCCTTCGATACATTTCGATCCTGAGGGTTATGTTTAGGACTTTGTTTTTTCCTTTTACGGACATGAATCAAAACCCGGATCAACCCACGCATAGCGTTCCCGACAGAAAAAGATACTATACAAGTTAAAGAGGTGCGAAAAAAAGCTGCTTGAAAGACAGGCGTTACGTTTAAATGGGGCATATGCCTCACTGTCATCAATTTCGCAATAAGCGCAAAGACCGCTGATTTCCCCATCCAAGCAAATCCGGATAAGGTTCCTGCAGTCGCGGCATCACCGGTACCGAGAACGGATTCCCATCGAAATTCGTGCACGCGGATGTTTTTAAGAAATTGCCCGACTATTTTCGTAAAATCCGTGACACGATTCAAGGCTGACTGAGCCGTTTCCTTCTGTTTTTCCACATCCGTCGGCGTTCCTTTCTTTTCTGACTGCTTCGTTTTTCTCTTATTGAATGCGCCGGACGTTTGTAGATCATAGTCCACGGAGAAAGAGTCATCATCCATTTTGATCGAAGGGATGTCCCAACGTTTTTTTATGAGCCCACGGAAAACGGATACCGTCAAATTTCCTTCGTTATCCCGGCCCTGTTGGGTATAGCTTACGTGGACCCTCACACGGATAAAAAGGCACAAAATGAGCAATAAAACGATTATGAGTCCTAAAAGCAGCCAAATCATAGCAATCACCATTGTCAGTATGGGCATCTCTCGAAGGAGCTAAACGCACTGTATGTTGTATGGAAGCATTGGGAAGCTAAAAAGGCGAAGCGAATATTACAGAAAAAAGGGGTTGAAAGCATGAAGACAAACGTGGGAACACTCGATGCCATCATGCGCATCACTTGCGGTTTAACGGGGTTGGTTTGGGGCGCCTCAAAAATGTCCAGGCACTATGACCGGACAATGCCTATGCTCGTTTCGATTTATTCGGCAATGAAAGTCGCGGAAGGAATCACTCGTTATTGCCCGATACTGGACATGTTAAATGTGAACAGCGAGAGATTGTTGACGCGTAACGAGAACGATCCATCCCCGTCTTCGGATAAAAATGTGCAAGAACTCACCCGTTCCCATTAAAGGTTAAGAGAGCTGTTGTTATCTGCCAGTTTAAAACGAAGTGATCTCGCGCCACCCGACGATTGGGTGGCGCCTAGTCGCGTATTTCAAAAGTTCTGCCCCAGCCCCATTCCGCAACGGCTTTTTGTCCCTCTAGGAGCAGCTTAACCTCCGTTTGAGGGATTACCTTGCCTTTCTTGTTCCTCTCAGAGCGGCTCGACCTCCGTTTGAGGAATTACTTCGCCTCCCTTGTTCCTCTCAGGGCAGCTCGACCTCTGCCTGAGGGATTACTTCGCCTCCCTTGTTCCTCTCAGAGCAGCTCGACCTCCGTTTGAGGAATTACTTCGCCTCTCTTGTTCCTTTCAGGGCAGTTCGACCTCTGCCTGAGGGATTACTCGCAATTCCGAGCAGACTGTGATTCGTAACCTCTTTTTCGTTCTCCCTCTTCAAAGTGTCCGAGGTTACGCTTGCAAACTCGCCGATTTGAATAACCGGACGTATGGAATATACACTTTAAACAGCAAAGAACCGCACTCCCGAAGAGATACGGTTCTTTTTCCGTCATTCTGCATCATCATTCTTATTCTGGCGACGATCAAAAACAACCCGTGTGTCGGCAAGCAAATCATGAACACCTGCTTTTTGCGGGTGTAAACCGACAACGATGTACATCAGATTTGTAAAACCGAGCACCCGGTGGATCATGCGACCCGCGACTTCCCGAAAGAACGCGTCACCCCACGTTAAGGGATTGCCGTCTTCTCGTTGCACGCGCAGACCAAAGATCATTTTGCCGAGCGTTTGCCCGACCAGTTTCGTCATGATGCCGAAATAAACATAAGCGACAACGGAAGTCAGAAGGCCGACAACCGTGATTCCAAAAAATAACGTCGGAGAGGCATCGAGGAACATGAAGATTGGTCTGATAAACAAAGCATTCAAGGAAAAGACGATAAGCAGGTCCACCAAGTAAGCCCAAAAGCGCATCCAGAAGCCGGCATACATGCTCACTTCAACGGAATGAGACGGGTTCTTCCGTAGAGACTCGCCTTCGTCTTGTTCTCGTTGGCCTCCAAACCTTTCCCCGTTTTCATTGTAAGGTATGTCCAAAGTCCACCCCTCCTTTACTGCTCATATAGATACATCAATCTCGGTGAGTTTTCTTGTTGAAGCAAGCCGACGAGTTCGGACAGTTCGTTGCTGTTGTCTGTAAACTGCTCAATCCCGGCCCCAAACAGTGAACCAAAGCCACCAAGGTCCGGTTGATAACGCACGACCTGAGGGCTCTCAAGACCAAGATCTTCTTGCATCGTCTCAACCGTATCGTCAAGGCCGCCGAGGCCGTCAATCAATCCGTTATCCAACGCTTGATTCCCTGTATAAATGCGGCCATCCGCCAAATCTCTTACGGTATCCTCCGGCATATCGCGACCTTCTACAATAACGTCCACAAATTCATCCAGCATTTCATCGGCCATATCTTGCAAGATTTCTTCTTCATCTTCTTCCATCTCCCGGGTTCCGCTCAAGATGTCCTTATAAGGTCCGGTTGTAATGGTATTATCTTCAACGCCTAAGTCCTCTAAAAGCTCGGAAAAGTTCAGGCCACCGATCCCGCCGGACAACACAACACCGATCGATCCCGTTAGTGTGGATGGATGCGCTGAAATGTAATCCGCCGGCGCAGACACATAATAGCCCCCGGAAGCGGCCATTCCGCCCATTGATGAGTAGACCGTCTTCTCATACGTTTCTTGTGCCTCTACGATTTTATCATGAATTTCTTCGCTTTCAATTAAACCACCGCCGGGGCTGTCCACCTCTAGCACAATCCCGTCGACAGTCGGATCTTCCATAGCATTGTCCAGCATATCAAGGAGTTGCTGGTGATTATAACCCGCGGCCATAAAGGCTGACTCTTGTCCCATATCCTGAATGACACCGTCTAATTCAATCACCGCAATTCGACCATCACTTCCTTGTTCCATCACTTCTTCCCTGAAGGGATCATCCAAGCCTGCCCCTTCAAATGCCTGGTCGAAATCCGCGCTAACAATCGTTGCAAATAGGTTAAACATTAATGAAATCCCTACGACGGCGACAGCAACAACGAGCGCCACCCAACGTTTCACGTTCATATAATCCCTCTCTTTTAGAAAAATCGGCTTTATTTTCAACCGTTAGACTACCCATACTCGTACATAATGCTTTCATCAACAACCGTGTATACAACTTTCATATGCAACAGTTCATCGGGGTCCTCCATCGATAGCGGATCGCCGTCCAACACGGTAAAATCCGCACGATACCCGGGGGAAATCCATCCGTAATGGGCATCATCCCCGCTTGCTTTCGCGCTTCCCCGCGTATATAACTGCACGGCTTCAAATGCGGATAACTTCTCGTCCGGTAGAAAGCCTGCATGTGCCTCCCCAGGTTTACGGCGTGTTATTGCCGCGTGTAAACCCAGCAACGGGTCAGGAGGTTCAATCGGGACATCAGATCCGCCGGCGCACACAAGGCCGCTCTGCAATAATGTTTTCCATGCATAAGAATAAGAGAGCCTTTCTCGGCCCAAAAGTTTTTTTACCCACGGGAAATCTGAAACGGTAAAACGCGGTTGCAAATCAAGCACCACCGGCAATTGCCGCATCCGTCGGATCAGTGTTTCGCTAGCAATCTGCACGTGGATGAGCCGATCTTTTTTTCCTTCCGGCGGCGGATGAGCTTCAATGGCGTCAAGAGTGTACGCCAAAGCCGCGTCTCCGATTACATGGACGGCAACCGTCATTTCCTTCTCGCGAATGCGCTTAACGGCAGCTTTTAACGCTCCAGGTGAATAAATCGCCACCCCTCTGTTTCGCGGATCATCGGTGTATGGTTCCAATAACCAAGCGGAATGGCTGCCCAATGCACCATCGGCAAAGATTTTCACCGCACCAAATGTTTGAAAATCCGACGATGTTTGCTCCGAAGCAAGAAAATCGGCAAGTACATGCTCGTTCACGAGGTGATGGACACGAAATTTTCTTTTCTCTTCGTCAAAAGTTTTCCGATAAGCTCGAAGCACACGTGAAAAACTGCCATAATAAGCAAGGTCCTCCGTATGTACGCCGGTAAGGCCTGTTTGAACCATATGATCAAATGCAATCGTTAATGCCTTCTCCAGCACGGCCTCTGTGGGATCGGGCGCGACACGTTGAATGAAATCCTGCGCTTCATCCAATAAAAGCCCGGTCAATGCTCCTTTTTCATCTTTGCCGATCACCCCACCTGACGGATCCGGGGTTGAACGATCAAGACCTGCCAGTTGCATCGCTTTGCTGTTTACGATCATCGCGTGCCTGCATATACGCATGAGCACAACCGGACGGTCCGGAAAACGTTCATCCAATTCTTCTTTTCGGATCATGTGCTGATCCGAAAAATTATTTTCGTTCCATCCCTCTCCAATCAACCATTCCCCATCTTCCAACGTCGTTGCTTCGTTTTCCAACTCGCGTAAAAGTTGACGGCTGCTCGTTACCGATGAGAGATTCAGACGCAATAGATTTTGGCCAAAGCCCATCATATGCCCATGGCTATCCACGAAGCCCGGGAACATCGTGGCTCCTTGTAAATCAACGTTCGAAAAAACGCGAGGCTTATAAGCTTTTTCAAGCGATTGCAAATCACCGACATCCACAATACGGCCATCTTCGGTGAAAACAGCTTCGGCACGTGCATGCGCATGCTCCATAGTACGAATAATACCGTTATACCATAGCGTCCCCATTGATGGCCCCCTGTCTCCCTCATGAAACAATTTTGTTGTCACGTTTTATTTTCCCAAACAGATGCCAGAAATGCAATTCTAGCGGTCAGAAGCGGGAGGGGGTTATAGCAATTCCTCGAACGCCGGGCTCAAGGGCTCATTCGCGTCAATCGTTAACGTTTCCCGGTTTGATACGGCTTTTTCCAGCATCTCGTCCATGTCTAAAAATGACTCGTAGAAATTGGCTTTTTCTCTTTTCGGTTTTGTTTTCGACTCTGCCGGCAAGAAAATAGTACAGCAATCTTCATAAGGCAATATTGACGTTTCAAACGTTCCGATCTGCTCGGCGATATCCGTCACTTCGATTTTGTCCATCGTGATCAGCGGGCGCAAAACCGGTAAATTGGCAACCTCCTCGATCGTGTGCATGCTCGCGAGCGTCTGCGACGATACTTGGCCAAGACTTTCCCCGTTTACGAGGGCGAGCGCTTCCCGTTCTCTCGCCACCCGTTCACTAATCCTCATCATCATCCGCCGCATGATCGTCATTTCGTAATTAGTCGCTACTTCTTTGTGAATATATTGCTGTATTTCTGTGAACGGAATCACATGCAGACGAATGGTCGTCCCGTACCCGGCGAGAATACGGCTTAAGTCAATCACTTTCTGTTTCGCGCGCTCGTTCGTGAACGGCGGACTGTGAAAATGCACGGCTTCTAATTCTGCCCCGCGTTTTAACGCCAGATAGCCTGCTACCGGACTATCAATCCCTCCGGAAAGCATAAGCATGACTTTCCCTGATGAACCGACGGGTAATCCGCCCGGACCCGGAATTTTTCCGGCGCTAATATACGTTCCATGTTCACGCACTTCAACGAGCAATTCCACATCCGGATGGTGAACATCGACCGTGATGTCCTCCGTGTTTTTCAAGACGTGACTTCCGATTTCGTGATTCAACTGCTGCGAACGGATTGGAAAAGATTTAAAGGAACGACGCGCGCTCACCTTGAATGTTTTCGCACCCGGTTGATCTTGCATGACTCGTAGCGCAGTTGCCTGAATATCCAACAGTTCATGGCTTGTTTTTCGTGCATACGATAAGGACGAGATTCCAAAAATACACTGTAATTTTCCCATGATTGCTTCTGCGTCTTCATCATGTGTATCCACGACTAACCTTCCGGTCGTACGCCGTGCTTTTGCCCCGGGAAAAGCAGCAAGCGCACGGTTAATGTTTCCTTTTAACGCCCGTTCAAAATCTGCACGGTTTTTGCCTTTCAGGGCGATTTCACTGTATCGCACAAGAATGTGGTCCACTTTCATACATTCACCTCATTCACGCGGCGGATTTCCGGTACTATTTCGTCGAGAGCTGATAGGAGCTGACGAATGTCCGCTTCCTTCGTTTCATGAGAAAAGCTGAAACGAAGTCCTGTTTCCGCCCGTTCTTCATGGCCAAATTGGGCGGCGAGTACTTCACTAGCCGTCTGCAAACGGGACGCACAGGCGGACTTTGACGATACATGGATGTTCTTCTTCGTAAGCGCCTGAATCACGATTTCCGGACGAGCGCCGAGTACGGAAACGTTCACTATGTGGGGAGCGCTTATCTCGTCCGGTGTGTTGACAACCATCCCTTCACGATCCCGGCATGCTTGGATGAGTAGCTCTTTATTTTTTTCAAGCGAATCTTTTGCATCCTGATACCGTTCGAAAGATAAGCGTAACGCTTTTGCAAATGCCACGATCCCCGGGAGATTTTCCGTTCCCGAGCGCACGTTCTGCTCCTGGCCGCCCCCGTGGAATAAAGGCTCAACCCGGACCCCATTACGGATATAAACCAAGCCCGTGCCTTTAAGGCCGTGGATTTTATGGGCAGAAAATGTGCAAAGATCAATACCGCTGTTTTTTAGTTCCAGCGGCACTTTTGTCGCGCCTTGAACGTGATCCACGTGGAAGCGGATCTTTTCTTGGCTTTTCAGCCACTCCCCAATCTTTTCTACCGGTTGAATCGCTCCGGTTTCATGATTCACGTGCATGATGGAAACGAGAATGGTCGATTCTCGGATGGCTTCTTTTACATTTTCGAGACTTACACGACCTTCCCGATCCACAGGGAGATAGGTGACTTCGAATCCATGGGTTTCCAAGTAACGACACGTTTCCAGCACCGACGGGTGCTCAACGGCACTCGTAATGATATGGTTGCCGCGCCCGCGGCGGGCATAAGCGGCTCCTTTAATCGCCAGATTGTTGCCTTCGGTACCTCCTGACGTAAACGTAAGTTCACCGGTATTTATATCCAAAATGTTCGCGATCGACTGTCTGGCTTTCCGTAATAACTGTTCCGCCACTGACCCGTAATCATGTAATGAAGACGGGTTGCCGAAATGGCGAATCGCGGTTTTTTGATACGTATCCAGCACTTCATCGTATGGCAAGCTCGTCGCGCTGTTATCTAAATAAATCATGATTCAATCCCTCACATTGCTTACTTTCGGTCAACGGCACTATATTATAGCATACCGTCGGGTGGTTGACGAAATATGAAGCTGATCGAAAAAAATGAGCTTCCCGCATAAAATAACGGCAGTTTTGGAAAAAATCGGCTTCCGCCAAGTCCTTATGGTGGAAGCCTTAGTTTTACTTATACTTTAATTCTTTACCAAGTTAAACATACTTAAAGTACAATAAAATCAACGCCGGAGAGCAGGGGAACAGCTCCACTCGCTTTCCGATTGGTTTTCCTTTCCCTTATTTGACAGAGTCCAAAGCCATTTGCCGTTGACTGCGCTTGTCCCATTCCGTTTGGAGAGTGCTGAATGCGTACGGCACAAGACGCTCCAATGCCCTCGCCGTGTCATTAATGGCATCCTCATAATAACCATTTCTGAATTGCCATTCCGCTTCGTTAAGGATCGGGGGTAACTCTGCAAATTGATTGCGATAGCGATTTCCGAATTGCAACAATCGCTCAGCCCAATTGGCTTGATCGATCGTTTCGTTAAGCGTATGGGATGCTTGCTCGATTCCTTGCCGGCTTTGTTCAAGTGCCTCTTGGATAACTTTCATATTCAGAGGTGTCGTTTCCAGCATAGCCGTGGCTTTTTCAAGTTCTTTCCCGGCATAGTCGAGATGGTCAACGAGTATTTCCGGAACCGCCGGAAGCTGGCTTTTTTGCAACTTAAACTGGGTTTCCATCATCCAAACGCGCAACTCTTTTAATAGTTCTATCGCGCGTGTTTCATCGCCGCGTATTTCTTGCAGCCGTTCCAGCGATTCATTAATACTGTCCTCAATCTCGCCCATTCGAAGATTCAAATTTTCCAGTTTCTCTCGTAAATCAGCGTAGGATTGTTTTTGATTCGCATGCAAATCTTCAAACGCTCGCTCCTCTTTACCAACATCCGCGACTTCTTTTTGGATCGATTCAATCTTCGATTTATCTTCCTCGGGCAATTGATAATTTATTTCCACACCACTGCGCTCGTCTTCTAAATCGGAAAGTAAGTTAATAAGGGCTTCATGGCGTACTTTTAAAGACGCCAAGCCATTTTCGACCTCGTGCTTCGCTTCTTTTTCCCGTTCCAATAAAGCGACATTTTGCGCGAGGGTTTCCTTGATTTGCTCAAGTTTCTCTTCCACGTCTGTCAATTCCAACGCAGACACGTTTTCCTTCAAGTAGATTAACGTTGCATCGATTTCATCAAGATCTTCATAAACAGTAAAATGTTCAAAAGAAAACGCATTCTCTTCCATTTCACGTATGTCCGAACGCAATTCCCTCGCTTGCTCCGGAATTCCACGGTCGATTTCACCTAAAAATTTGGGCACGTTTTCGATTTGATCATGTATCTCCTCTAACGTTTCTTGTAAAAATAACAAGTGCTCGCGTGCGCGCATGTAGTTCCCGCTTTTCGTCTCTTCGTCGTACGCCTCCAGTTCCTCCCGGCATTGTTTTACTTTTTCTTCCAAAAGAGGGCCGGCTTCGCCTAACGATCGCCATTGGCGAGAGAGTAAAGATCGGACTTCCTTGTATTTTTCGGTGACCTTTTCGATCTCCTCACGGTTCTTTTCTTCACTGTTGACGAGTTGCTCAACTTCTTGTCGGATCGTTGATATATCTTCTTCAATTGCATTTAAATGATGGTCGGCTTCTACAAGTTTTTCTTTGGCACGGCGAAATTGATACTTATTTGCGATTTCTTCGATATCAAACAAGTACATTTCCATTTCCGGCAGGCGCTCATCGGCAATTTCATCCCATGTCTCGCGCCATCTTTCGAATTTTTCTTCTGTTTCCCCGGAAATGGTCAATCCTTTTACCCGGCTGATTTCATCAGCTACAGGTTCGCTCATCATTTGCCCTTTTCGTTGATCGAGATTGTCAACACTTTGATAGATTTGCCGTCGATTGAATACGCCGTATGCAACCACTAAAGCAATGGCTACCACGATTCCGATGAAAACGTACACCATTATGCTTCACTCCAGTTATCCGTAGCATTCCAAGTTATCACTATTTTATATGTATTTTTCGTCATAAGAAAGCAATATCCTTTAATTTCATAGGAAAATGTGTCATTTTTTCTATGATAACATGGAATGGGGATAAATAGGGAAACGTATGGAGGTAAATTTAATGAAAAAAATTCAATATGATGGGCATGTCCACACGCCATTTTGCCCACACGGAAGCAATGCATCATTGGAACAATATATTGAACAGGCCATTTCACTTGGGTATAAAGGCATTAGTTTTTGTGAACACGCTCCCCTTCCGGAGGGTTTTCCCGACCCGACGCCGAACAAAGACAGCGGAATGTTACATTCCCATATGGAAGGTTATATCGCAGCGATCCAAAAGGTGCGCGAACGTTATAAAAAAGATATCGCGATTCAAATTGGTCTGGAAATTGATTTTATTGAAGGGTTTGAAACGGGGACGAAGGCATTTCTTGATGAATACGGCCCACACCTTGATGACGCGATTCTTTCAGTGCATTTTATTTTTACGAGGGGTGCGTACGGACTGCTTGATTATAGCGCAGAAGCCTTCGGGGAGATAGCAAAACAAGCGGGCGGCGTCGATCAGCTTGTCGAACGTTACTATGAAACGGTGCTACTTTCCATTTCTTCCGACCTTGGAAAATATAAGCCGCACCGCCTCGGTCATGTGAGCCTTGTGCGAAAGTTCCGTAAAAACTTCAAGCTACCGAAAGATGCGTACTGGCTTGAAACGGTTTTGGCCGCGACGAAAAAAAGTGGGCTTTCATTGGACGTCAACGGCGCCGGCGTCATCAAACCGTTGTGCGGAGAACCCTACCCACCGGTAGCTATTGTTGAAAAAGCCGAACGTATGGGCATTCCGCTCGTCTACGGATCCGACGCCCATCACCCGGACGGACTCGGGCAGGGAAGAGTAGGATTGCCGGAGGTGGCGTTCGATGCGCCGGGAAAACACCTACGGAATTGACACAACCTAATTTCAATGACACGGTATAAAAATGATTATCACGGAGATGTTGTTATGAAAAATGAAACGAAGGTTAAACTCTTTGACGGAGGAAAAGTGGTTATCCCGGTTAAATTTCGTAATGCTTTGGGTCTTGATGAAGGCGATGAATTAATTCTTAGGATGGATCAAGGGAGTTTACGGTTGCTTACCGACAAGCAAGCAATCAAAAAAGCCCAATCGGTCGTTCGCCGTTATACAGGAAAAAACCGATCATTGGCTGAGGAAGTGATCGCCGAACGACGGAAAGGAGTCGGTTACTAGACGCATCTGCTAAGAGAGGTCGGATACGGAACGCCACTAAAAACAGGAAGTTTGTGGCGCTTCTAGTATCCGACCAGTGCTTGCGTTTTTGCCTCGGATGTTGTTAGGACAACATCATCATTGCCGGTGGCGATGATTGTTTCTCGCAAATTTGCACTTCCACAAACTGGCGCACGTGCTTCATATAATGATATAAAAATGTGCGGTCGCTAGGTTCTAAATGAAACACTTCACGGATATGTTGCGCGTGCAAAAAAGGCATCGTGACCATTCCGCGCAAATGCAAAATCGCCCACTCTTTCCGCATGCCTTTAAATACGCCCTCTTTTTTTCCCGCTTCCAATACCTGTCTAAATAAATGTTTTTCTTTCATATAATAACTGGCCATCACTTCACGAACGAGAATGGAATCGAGCGTCAATTCCCGTAAAACGAGCCTGGCCATACGATGATGCGTTTGCTGGAACTGAAGGGCGGCTTCAATGATCGCGAGCAGACGTTCAAAGCTTCCGGACGTCTGTTCCAAAGCTTCTTCGATTTCTTTTAAGTATCCTTCCAGATACGTATTAATCAAGTTTTCCAACATCCCTTTTTTTCCACCAAAATAATACGAGATAAGCGCAACATTAACCCCTGCGCGATCGGCTATTGCTCGCACGGACGTCCCGCTGTACCCTTTTGTCATAAACAAGTCAATTGCTGCTTCGGCGACCTTGTCTTTCGTGCCTTGGTTTACTGCCATCTTCGTCGCCTCCATTCATATTGTCCTTCTCTTGCTATATTCGCTTCTCCCTCGCGCGTTCCTGCAAATACTTCTCGACTACTTATAAGGGTTTTCGGCATGTTATAATAATTCCGGACATTCAACAAAAGAAAGAGGGCTGGAAACATGTTTGAACCTGTGACATACAGCAAAAATATGGAGGAAAAATACGAACAATTACGCAAGCAAGGAGAAGCGTTACTGAGCGACGAAAAAGATCAAATCGCCAATTTATCCAACATCACCGCACTTTTAAATCAATTTCTCGATCGCGTCAATTGGGTAGGATTTTATCTTTTCAAAGAAGGAGAACTCGTTCTCGGACCGTTTCAGGGACTCCCCGCCTGTATTCGCATCCCAATCGGAAAAGGCGTGTGCGGCACGGCTGCTGAAACGGGCAAAACGCAAGTCGTGGAAAACGTTCATGACTTCCCCGGACACATCGCCTGTGATGCACAATCCCAGTCAGAGGTCGTCGTCCCGATCATGATCGACGATGAGTTATTCGGCGTGCTCGACATCGACTCTCCCGAAATTGGCCGTTTTTCAGAAGAAGAAGGGGTGTTGTTGGAGAAGTTTATGCAACGGGTCGTGCCATTCATCCGCGGTTAAGACAGAGGGAGACCGATTCACCCCTCAACTTTGACGATATTTTTTGACACAGAATAGACACAAACGAGCAAATTCATGCTATACTACTGTCACAAGGGCTGTATCTGTGAGGAACGGCACCGATGTGTAGTGGGAACATGCAAAAAGCCCAGCTGCTTGGATCCCGGAAAGGACCTGGACAGCACGATAAAAATGCTTTTTCGTATGCGCTATCTTTCTGCCTTCATCCCTTGGAAGAAGGCTTTTTGCCGTTTCATGCAGGTTCTTGAAATACCACATGAAACCGGAGGGAAGAAAGATGAAAACTACAGCTCAATTGAAAAAAATGAAGAAAGACCGGGAACCGATTGCCATGCTCACCGCGTATGATGCGCCTTCCGCTCACCTTGCGGAACGTGCAGGTGTTGACTTAATTTTGGTCGGCGATTCGTTAGGCATGGTTGTGCTTGGCTACAACTCCACGATTCCGGTGACGGTCGATGACATGGTCCTTCACACGAAGGCAGTGAAAAAAGGAGCGCGTGATACATTTGTCGTTACGGACCTTCCGTTCTTTTCTTACCACGGAGATTTTCCCGAAACTTCCAGTCATGTCAGACGTTACCTTCAGGAGGCCGGCGCTGATGCCGTGAAAATGGAAGGCGGCATTGAAACAGTCGACACTGTAAAAAAACTTGTGCAAGCCGGCGTTCCCGTCATGGGCCACCTCGGATTAACGCCACAATCCGTCGGCGTGATCGGCGGTTATAAAGTGCAAGGCAAGGAATCCTCGGAAGCGGAACATCTTATCATGGAAGCACAAGCACTGGAAGAAGCAGGCGCTTTCGCTGTCGTCCTTGAATGCGTTCCGAAACAGCTGGGCGCACTCGTTGCCGAGCGTTTGGACATTCCGGTCATCGGCATTGGCGCCGGAGCGGAAACCGACGGCCAAGTGCTCGTTTACCATGACGTGATCGGCTATGGCTCCGAACATGTGCCAAAATTTGTGAAGCAATATGCAAATATATCGCCGCATATTGAAGCAGGCCTGGAAAACTACGTTAGCGATGTTAAATCCCGCACGTTCCCCGAAGAGGCAAACACATTTACGATGAAAGAGGAACAACTCGAAGGATTGTACGGCACGCAATTTGCAACGGAGGGGAAATAATGTTTCGCACCATGATGAAAGCAAAGCTGCATCGCGCGCGTGTGACAGAGGCAAACCTTGAATATGTAGGCAGCATTACCATCGATGAGGATTTAATGGACGAGGTTGATTTGTTGGAAAATGAAAAAGTCCAAATCGTAAACAATAACAACGGCGAACGTTTTGAAACATATGTCATAAAGGGGACGCGCGGAAAGCGCGACATCTGTCTGAACGGCGCCGCCGCCAGGCTTGTGCAACCAGGCGATGTCGTCATCATATTATCTTACGCCCTCATGCCAGACGATGCCGCGCAAAATCATCGACCGAAGGTTGCGATTATGGATGAAAAAAATGACATTGCAGAGATGTTGGATACAGAACCTGCGTCCACGGTGTTATGAACGAAAAACCCACCCGGTGCTCGGGTGGGTTTTTGTCCAGTTTCACTGACATCTATGGTTATAGTTAGGTTATGCAATGATCGGCTTCTCAAGGGGGCGAACGGTTCACTCTCACGCCGGAAACGGAAGGGGGTGACCCTATGACAGTATATCAATGGATCATGGCAGGCTGCGCTTGCGGATCATTAATTGTTGGTGTGCTGACACTCATCTTCTTTTATAAAAAGAAGTAACCTCCTTGAGCTAGCAGGCCAGAAGGTTACCCTTTCCTACTGAGCCGTTACCCCTCTTGCAGGGGTACGGTCCATTGCTGGCCGCAGACATGGAGCTTCTGCGGTCTTTAATATATTATGCGGAAATTCTTCTTTGTATGTTCATTATACCACGAATTTAGGGTTTTCACACTAAAAAATCGCAAAGAATAGCACTGCTCAACGATATCAACGCGATAACCGTGATAATGTCAGTGTCAGCGATGTGCCAAAGTAGCTACGACAGTCTCCTCTTTTTAACGATCGCCTGGATTCTATAACTGCGGCTAGTAACCGTCACTCTCTCCTTCACCCGTAACAATCGCAATACCCGAACTTGTTCCAATCCGGTCGGTGCCCGCTTCGATAAAAGTCCTTGCGTCTTCTGCTGTCTTAACACCGCCGGCAGCTTTAAGTTTTCCGTTTTCACCGACGACTTCTTTCATTAATTTAATATCGGCGAGTGTCGCGCCGGCCGTGTGAAAGCCGGTTGATGTTTTTACATAATCGGCACCTGCTTCAAGCGCGAGACGAGTTGCTAGTTTCTTTTCTTCATCGGTTAGTCTGCTTGTCTCGATAATCACTTTTACAAGCGCCCGGCCGCCGCTGGCGATTACGACTGCCTCAATGTCAGCTCGAACGCCCTCCTCATCACCTGATTTCAGGGCGCCGGCATTGATGACCATATCCACGTCTGACGCGCCCTGTTCAATGGCTTTCTCCGTTTCATAGGCCTTTACACCCGATAAGTTCATGCCGTGCGGGAAACCGATGACCGTTGTTACACCGACACCGCTCCCTTCCAATGCTTGCACAGCTGTCGTTACCCAATACGGCGGGATACAAACAGTGGCAAAATGATAGTCTTTCGCCTCTTCGCACAATGCCACGATATCAGCTTTCGTCGCTTCCGGTTTTAGGAGGGTGTGATCAATATATGCGGTTAGTTCGTTCTGCTTCATTTTTATCTGCCTCTCTTTTTTATTTTCAATATAACATTTCCTAATCTCGCGGCAAACCGCCGGTTGACTTTGCCATACATTCGCTATACAATATAACTTGTGTTAAAAGACAGCAAGGTAAACGTACAACGTGCACCCTTCCATTTTGTTCCTCGACTGCGGCTGACCTATCGAGGTGCATCCCGTAACTCCCGGCTGTCGGAGCGAAGATGTGTGAAAGCAAAATGAGCGTTGTAAGAGATTGCCTGCCGTTGTTCTTTTTCACGCCATTAAACGTGATAAAGGAGGAGCTTTCATGGCTCGCTATACAGGTCCAACCTGGAAAAAATCCCGCCGTCTAGGCGTTTCGCTTAGCGGAACGGGGAAAGAATTGGCAAAGCGCCCTTACCCGCCGGGTGAGCACGGCCCTACCCAACGAAAAAAATTAAGTGAATACGGTTTGCAGCTTCGGGAAAAACAGAAGCTTCGCTATATGTATGGATTAAATGAGCGTCAGTTCGTACGCACATTTGAAAAAGCCGGGAAAATGAAAGGTGTTCACGGCGAGAACTTCATGATTTTGCTGGAAAGACGCTTGGACAACCTTGTGTACCGTGCCGGCCTTGCACGCACACGCCAAGGCGCGCGTCAACTCGTGAATCATGGCCACATCACCGTAGATGGAGGACGTGTCGATATCCCGTCCTATACAGTAAAGCCGGGGCAAACCTTCGGTGTTCGCGAAAAATCCCGCAACTTGAGTGTGATCGCGGACGCACGCGAAGCGTTGGCTTTCGAACCGGAATATATTAATTTCGACGGAGACAAGTTGGAAGGAACGTTCACGCGTTTGCCGGAACGCTCCGAATTGCCGTCCGAAATTAGCGAAGCCCTCATCGTGGAGTGGTATTCACGTTAAGGCGTTTCAGAAACAACCTCCTGCTTTTGGGGGTTGTTTTTTTAATCAAGCGCTGACTTTTACCACAACCAGAGCATAATCAACAAATAAACCTGCACCATGACGTAAAAAGCCACCGAGTAACCCAAATTAAACTTTAATCCGTTTTTCCATAAGGCTAAATGATTGGATTGGCTCAAAACAATTAGCGGTAATATAAATGGAGATAAAAAAACCGTAATGGCACTTCCCAGCGTCAAGCTGAGCACAATTAATTCAGGGGGATAGGGTAAGTTAACACCTTGGAAAATACCACCAACGAGAACCATGACCGTTAATGGGCCAAGCCCGATAAAACCTAAAAAAATAACAAGAAAAGGCAGGAGCCAAAACATATGAATAAATGTAGAATCCGATATATGAATAATCGTGTTAACAGCCCATGTTCCTCCTCCAGAGGCAATAAAAACGTTAATTAACATACCGGCCGAGAGCATAATCCCCAGTTCCTGTGACTTTTGGGAGACTTCCTCTCTCAAATAATTAATACAATGTTGCTTCAAATGAGACCATTTCTTTTTTATCACATAATAAAAGCATGACCAAACAAGAACACACATCGAAATAATCATTAACAATCCCCAGTCCATAAAGTGATTGATCACTAATACCGGACCGAAAAGAGTGAGGAACAATAATGCGAATTCACGTGTCAAAAAATGGTTACGCTTCGTCTCATTCACAGGCATGTTTTGGTGCAATTCATGCAAAATACCTGTCGTATAATCCAATCCGCTTCTTTTTTCATGAACGATCATAAACAAAAGGGACAACAAGATCCCACAAATGGATATAAAAAATCCTTGGAACAATGTGAAACCTAAAGAAGCACCTGTACTTTCAATGATAAACACCACGCTGGGAATACTGATCACCCAGATCGTGCTAAGTCCAAAACCTCGCAATAAAGCTGTACCTTTAAAATATTCCCAGTCTTCGTCTTTTTTGTTCCCTAACAATACCTGAATAAATTGAAAGAGTACCGGAATTGCACTAAATAAAAGAAAATAGGCAACAAATTGGGTAATAAACATGACACCGGCGTAGAACCGTTTGCTCGTTTTTAAAAGGTTTTTCGCAGAGCCGATTAAGGCTTCAATATAATTTTCCTCACGGAGCACCCAACTAATCATCGGGATAACTAGGAGAAGCAAGATTATACCCCTCATTTCCCGGATACCTTCCCATAGTTGCATCCATAGTTCGCTGCCTAGTGTAATATATCCGATAAATATTGAAGCGATCGTTAAAAAATAAGGAACTGGACTATTCTTAGGTTTTAGCAGTATAAGTGCAAAGTGTAACGCCAACATTCCGCTTGTAGACATCAGTTGCAACATCCATCCCTTATCCATAAAAAAAGAAAAGAGGTACAATATCGCATATAAAAGAATGCTGATCGTAAAACCATACTGTACAATACGATTCATCTTGTCATTCTCCTTGCAGTCATTCATATTTACTTTCAATGTAATGAAGTCGCTATCCCCATAATATCTGAGAGCACCAAAAAACAAAACACCATCGCAAGGGTTTCATACAATCCACGCCCCCGAGGTGTTTCACCTACGACAAATTATATTTCTTCAATTTCTGCACGATCGTCGCCTTGCTCTCCCCTTCATTAATTTGAGTTAGAGCCGACATCTTGGTCGAAAACGTTGTTTTATAGAATTGCCGATCCATAATTAACGTGTTACAATTATTGAAATCGCTTACTCTTTTTGCTATCGGACTTCAATTAGCACTATACGATCTGTTACAAGTTTATGAATCTTCTATTTATCGAAAAGTCATAACATTCAGCTACATTACAAGGGGGCAATCGACCATGCCGTTTGCTGAACAACACTCGAAAAAATATGATGCTATCGTTATTGGGGCAGGTTTCTCCGGTCTGTATATGCTCTATCGTTTGCGGGAAGCAGGTTTCTCGGTACAAGTATACGAGGCAGCCCCGGACATTGGAGGAACGTGGTATTTTAACCGCTACCCCGGCGCCCGTTGTGACATCGAGAGCATTTATTACAACTATACGTTTTCCGAAGAGCTTTTGAATGAGTGGGAATGGTCTTCAAAGTATGCCGAACAGCACGAAATTTTGAACTATATTAATTTTGTGGCGGACAAACTCGACCTACGTAAGGACATTCAATTACAAACACGGGTGACGTCCGCTGAATATAATGAAGAAAATCAAAAATGGGAAATCGAATTGGAAAACGGCAGCATAGTAATAGCCACCTACTTTATTCCGGCTGTGGGCGTTCTTTCCGCTTCAAACATTCCGAATATTAAAGGCATCGATCAATTCAAAGGGGCGTTGTACCACACAGGCGAATGGCCTCATGAAAAAGTTGATTTCAAGGGCAAACGGGTCGGTGTGATTGGAACAGGATCAAGCGGCATTCAGGCTATCCCAGTCATTGCTCAAGAAGCCGGCCACCTCACCGTTTTTCAGCGAACCCCACAATATAGCAGCCCGGCGCATAACCATCCGCTCGATTCAGAAACGATTCATAAAACAAAAGAGAACTTCAACGAGATTAGAGAAACGATGTATACCTCAATGCATGGCGTCCCCTCCTCCGCCAGCACCCGTGCAGCCGTTCAAGATACACCCGAAGAACGAGAGCGTATTTACGAAAAAGCTTGGCAAGAGGGCGGACTATTTTCGCTGTTGTATACGTATAGCGATATAGCCTTTAGCCCGGAAGCGAATGAAACTGTGGCTCAATTTATCCGTTCCAAAATAAACAAGACGGTTCACGATCCGGAAACGGCAAAGAAACTCATGCCTAATTTTTATTACGGGACGAAGCGGCCGATTCTTAATACCGATTATTTTGAAACGTATAACCGCGAGAATGTTTCTCTCATTGATTTGCGTACCGCACCGATTGAAGAAATCACGCCGAGTGGATTGCGCACGTCTGACTTGGCATATGACTTGGACATTCTCGTTTTTGCGACGGGTTTTGACGCGTTAACGGGGCCTTTGCTTAAGTTAAACATTCAAGGCAAAAACGGCGTTACACTGAACGAGAAGTGGGCCGATGGTACGCAAACCTATTTGGGGATAGCAACTTCAGGTTTTCCGAACATGTTTATGATTACCGGCCCGCAAAGTCCGTCTGTGCTCAGCAACATGATCGTTTCGATCGAGCAACATGTCGATTGGATTATCGATTGCCTTGCCTACCTTAAAGAACATGAGGTAGAAGCGATTGAGGCAAACGCGGAAGCCGAGCAAATGTGGGCAAAACAATGCAAGGCGATTGCCGATATGACCCTTTTATCTAAAACAGATTCATGGTATATGGGCGCAAATATAGAAGGAAAGCCACGAGAATTTCTCGCGTTCGCAGGGGGCGTCGGTCCCTATCGGCAAATATGTGATCAAGTCGCTTCCAAAGGCTATGAAGGGTTCACTCTCTTATCTGCTTCTCAACAAACAGAGGATAGAAAAGGAGATAAAACGATGAGTCGAAACGCAAATCTTGATCCGCAAGCACGGTTTGTTTTAGAGCAATTAGAAGCTTTAGGTGGGCCTCCTATGGAAACGCTTCCGCCTGAAGAGGCAAGAGCCGGGGCCAATTTCAGCCCCTTGGCAGGGCCTCCCGAAAAAGTCGGGCATGTTACGAACAAGACAATCACCGGACCCGGCGGAGAAATACCCGTCCGTATTTACTCCCCTGAAGGCGAAGGGCCATTCCCAGCACTCGTTTACTATCATGGCGGCGGTTGGGTCATCGGAGATTTGGAGACCGTCGACGTCCCTTGTCGCCGAATTGCAAATCAAACGAATTGTATCGTTGTTTCCGTCGATTACAGACTTGCTCCGGAGCATAAATTCCCCGCGGCAATCGAAGATGCATACGCTGCCGCAAAATGGGTGGCAAACGATGCAGATTCCATTCAAGTCGATCCGAATAGGATCGCCGTTGGCGGCGACAGCGCCGGCGGAAATCTCGCTACCGTTGTCGCCATGATGGCCAGAGACAAAAGCGGACCAGCGATTGTCCGGCAAATCTTGCTTTATCCTGTCACGAATCACACCTTTGATACAAATTCCTACGAGGAAAATGACGACGGTTATTTTTTAACAACAGCGATGATGAAGTGGTTTTGGAACCATTATCTCCGTGACGAGAAAGATGGTGAAAACCCATATGCATCACCACTTTTAGCGGATGATCTTAGCGGGCTTCCACCTGCCTTCGTCATCACAGCCGGATTCGATCCATTGCGTGATGAAGGAGAAGCATATGCCGAGCGCTTAAAAGCCGCAGGTGTCCCCGTCGAAAAGACTCGATATGATTCCATGATCCATGGATTCTGCTGGATGCCAGGGGCGATCGAACAAGGCAAAAATGCACTCGATCATGTTGCCTCCACGTTAAAGCGTACTTTCGATTTTGTTGAAACGACGTGAAGCCTTGCGGATAATCGTAAGCATGTAGTATAATAAATAGAAACGTAACATATAATGAAAATACCGCCTAGTTTGAGAATACTAGACGGTAAGCTGAATCCCTGTTTGGGCATTTGGTTTTAATGGTAAGGGTGTAGCCCTCTCATGTCTGCCAAGACTCATGAGGGGCTATTTTTTGGCAGTCAGAAAGTGAAAATCAACTTTCTGATCTGCATAAGTGCAACTAAGGCTTTCGCCATAAAAGCTTGGCGAAAAGCCAAGTTTTCTAATTTGCCAGCATTAGCCACACTAAAGTTAGCAAGGCTAACGTAAACATACCGAAAGCAATGGCTAATTGTAGTGCTTCAAATACCGACATGGCAACACCCCCTTTCATTTCAGGGATGTGCCAAAATTGCCCGCACATGAGTATTCAGCTACTCTTATTCTACATAGATATGGTGACTTTTGCCCTTCAAACACTAAGCTTCGTAAACTTCCGCTTCCCGACTTGCACGATCATGCCGTCTTCAACAGTGACTTCCTTTTTAATGTCATGCACCTTTTCTTCGTTTATTTTCACGCCGCCATTTTGGATCATTTTGCGGGCTTCACCCTTCGAGGGTTGCATGCCCAGTTCAACGAGAAGGTCAATAATTGGTATCGTTGCTTCCCCTCTCCACTCCACTGCCGGCATATCGTCGGGAAGTGCCCGTTTCTGGAAGACGGTTTGAAAATATTGCTGCGCATCTTCGGCTTCTTTTTTCCCATGATACATCGCCACGAACTTAGCCGCCAACCATTGCTTGGCGTCCCGCGGATGAACAGTGCCATCAGCAAGGTCTTTTTCCAGTTGGTCGATATTCGCAAGCGGAACATCAGTGGCGAGCTTGTAGTATTTTATCATGAGGTCATCCGGAATCGACATCGCTTTTCCGAAAATTTCATTCGGATCTTCATCAACGCCGATATAATTGTTCAGTGACTTTGACATTTTTCGTTCGCCATCCAAGCCTTCAATAAGGGGCAATGTTAACGCAACCTGTTTTTCGTGGCCGTAAGCTTCTTGAAGTTGCCGCCCCATAAGTAAATTAAACGTTTGGTCCGTGCCCCCTACTTCGATATCGGTATCCATCGCGATGGAATCATAACCTTGCATCAATGGGTAGAAAAATTCATGCACGGAGATCGGCTGATTGGACGTGTAACGGTTGTGAAAGTCTTCACGTTCGAGCATGCGCGCGACCGTCAGATTGCCGGCTAATTTAAGCACATCTTCAAACATTAATTGACTTAACCATTCCGAGTTGTAGTAAAGCGTCGCCTTGTCCATATCCAATACTTTCCCATATTGTTCTACATACGTTTGCGCGTTCTCTTTCACTTGCTCGGAAGTTAAAACTTTTCGCGTCTCGCTTCTTCCGCTCGGGTCCCCAATTTTTCCAGTGAAATCTCCGATGAGCATTTGGATTTCATGGCCAAATTCCTGGAATTGCCGCAACTTATGCAGGACGACTGTGTGCCCTACGTGGACATCAGGGGCTGACGGGTCCATACCCAATTTGATTTTCAACGGTTTACCGGTGATCACGGATTTTTTGATTTTTTCCCGGAACGCTTCCTCGGGAATAATTTCCACGATCCCTCTTTGCAGGGCTTTCACTTGCTGATCGATCTCCCGTTCCTGTTCCGGTGTTGCTTTTAACTCTTCCGACATCTTTCATTCCTCCTCTTGAAAATAAAAAAAGCCCGCCCCAAATAAAGGGACGAACTTGTCGCGATACCACCCTTGTTGAAGACCGTTGTCTTCCACCTCGGCTCTTTAACGCAGAGATTACGTTCTTCTATCCGAGAAAACTCCGGCAATGTAATTCGCCGTTTGCGTTTGCATCGGCTCGCAGCAACCGCCGATTCTCTGATCCAACGCGCAAACAACTACTTCGTTGCCTTCACCGTTTGTTTTCTTATGAATGCTTTTTTTATAGCACAAAAAGAAACAAAATGTCAAATGGATGCATGGGCAAACACGACTGACGCATAAAAAAGTCCAGATGATTTGCGATGCCGAAATATCGTTTTAACTCAACTTTCGGACATGACTAATACACGTAAACACCTGATATAAAGGGATTTAAGGCTAATTTAACCTCATGAAAGTAACGGTTTTCGCAAAAAATCCGGCAAGTTATCAAACAAGCGATCCAAAAACGGCTGAATTTGCTCGTCGGTGAGCAAGTGTTCTTCCGCCAGCATCGAGCCTAGAACATCAAGAATCATCAAGAGGGCTTCAGAAAATCGAAGATCCTCTACTTCATCACAACACATGAAAAACAACTGACCAATCGTGCGAGGATCTTCTTCCTCTCGCGAGCTCACAGCGAGTATCATATACCGGAGGAAAACGATCGATGTATGCGCCGTTAGCGCATCATAACTGCGGCATTGGAATTCCTTGGCCAATCTCAAGTGAGATTTGGTCACTTTGAAAAAACATTCAATGGTCCAACGCTTGCCATAAATGCGGACGGCATCTTCTTCGGTATGATCCAGGTTCGTCGTGAGAATGGCTAACCACTGTTTCGAACGGTTACGATCACGAACAAAAATGATGCGAGCTTGAATCTCTTGCCCATTTTCATCCGAACCTAGGCCAACAAGAATGGAAGCAAGGATTTTTGCCCGGCCTCGTTTCTTGCGCACGTTTTGGTAAAGCTGGTTCAACGTATAGGATTCCCCTTCATAGGTGTAGTGAATCTTGGGGGAGCGTTTGACCATGCAAACAACATCCAGGGGATACTGAGTAACCACGCGTTTGATGATCGAAGGATACGCAAACCAGCTATCGAAAAGGAGCGTTTTAGCGCCAAACTTCGCAGGGTTGATGTCATCCAGCAAGCTGAACAACGTTTGTGTCCCTTTCTGCAGTGCTTCTTGTCGGCGGCGATACCCCACCGTCCGTTTATCGATGGTCGGATTTACCTCCTGAAAACGGTTTTCTTCCTTTCTCGAACTGAGCAATGAAAAAGCCAAGGGTAGAAACGTCGCGCCATCCGACCAACCAAGTGTAAGCATGCGAAAACCTTTAAAATAGGCGCCTGTGCTGTTGTCTTTGACACGCGCGAGAAGTTCGACGGCTTTACTGCGATTACGGTTATAGCTCGAGTCATCGACGAACACACCATCGCGATCCGTCAACGGTTGGAGGTAGGTCTTTATGAGATGCGCGCTCACCAAAACGAGACATTTCCGCCAGTTGTACGTTGCACGTTTCATCAAGTCGTATACCGCATCCTTTTCCGGTGCATCAGGGAGACGGTCAGATTCAAGCGTCCGGTAAAGATTTTTCCCTTGCAGAACGAGGGAAAAGATAAATTGTACAAGCACGAGCGCAGTTAACCCTTTTTCTTTATGAATATTGGATTGATGCAAAAACGTACCAACTTTGGCCTGTTTGAAAAAGCGCATCACCCGAGATTGTTGTTGGTCATTTTGATAGGAATCTGGTACCATGGAAGCCACAGAAAACATCCTTTCTTTGGTTTTGGTGGTTGTACCTTTATTTTACCAAAGAACAGGGTGTTTTTTGCTTTTTTCGGATAAAAAATCTGCTACAAATCCTAATTTTATAAGGGTTTACCTGTGATTTTCAGCTCCGAAAGTTGAGGTTTTAAAAAAAGATCTTGCCATCTTTTTCGTTGTAGGAAACACTATTCATCGGTCTAGCTAGGTTTTTCGTATGGCATCCCTCCGTGGCAACGCTTTTTAAACATGCGAAAATAGCTGGGCTACCGTAGGGGAACATACGTATAGCACAGCTTCATCGATTGAGATTACCGTTCTCGATGTCTTCTCATGCTGTTCGTTTTTGAACCCAATCCTCTTCCTGTGCCCACCTGACCTGGTAAGCAGAAGACAAGATTTCTCAGATCTTCGCGACTCCCAAACGCCGATGAGCCATCGCGATCCAGAGAAACTTGGTAAACGCGCGACTCCCATCGCCTTGCACATGTGCCACCAAGGGAAGCGAAAAAGCATGCATTCATTGATCATGAGTCCGATGTGCATGAGATAGTGATAGCCCCGTATCGCTTGCCAGTTGTGAGAGAAGCAATGCTCATAGCCGTAACCTTGATGCTTTTCTTTTAGAATATTGTTTTCCTGTAACCAGCGTTTGCGAGCGACCAGATTGCAACGGGCGTAAACATTTTTTTGGTTGATGGGTTCGCTGGATAGCCAGACATTGTGCTTGGTTTTGGTCACCACCTCATCTTTGTCATCGACGACCTCCCAACGCTCATCACAAACCACAACATGGAGGGAAAGGCACCTTTCGTTCATAAAGTCCATAGCGATACTCTAGCCTTATCACAACTTATTTTAGCGCTGATTTTCAATGGTGATTTTTAGTTGTCAATAAGAATTTATATGCGCTACGAATATATACGACTTATTTATCCGATTATTTTGAAATAGAATTTATTTACTCAATCACCCTAAAATCAGAAAATTTAAATATCCGCTTTATTACAATACTCTTTTATTAATTCCTTTTTATTTTGTGCACATTTCAATTACAATAAAAATATACTCGAAAAAATTGGTCATTGAACGTTAAAGAAAGATCATTATTGAATAAGAAGCCTCTGAAATTTGGAAAGGTGACGTTTTGATGTATCTATATCATGTGTACGGTCCTTTTGATAACAAAAATCGTATTCGTGAAGCATTGAAAAATGGCTTAACTATACAAACTTATTCAAGGCATTGGGGGGGGGAGGCGGTGGATCTTTATATCCTGATTTATTAAACCAAATAAAATCGGAGGATCAGGATAGCTGGATGGACTTTGAATTGGCGTATCAAGTGTTTCTATCACCGATGACATTTAGCAATTATTTACGTTTTCCACTTTCAACAAATGACGTTTATGCCTTCAATAAGGACATTTCAACGGATTTATTTGGTTATGTGGAAGAGGAAAGTATGGGTAGCGAATACAAATACGGTATGTTTACAAACGATTTACCCTCTAAACAAGCATTGATGGAACAATATTGGCACAGCAAATTACTTTTAAGTGATTATTTAGACGAAAAACCTTATGCAAACGCTGAGTTCTTAGTTTTCAATAACATTCCTGCCCATTTGTTAGAAGGCTTTATCAATAACCAAAAAGCTGGCGAATAAGAAGTTCGCCAGCTAGTTTTACTATCAATTATTTAGCCAGGATAAAATAGTCCTCATGATCTTTTTTTGATCAACGGATCAGTCCCACCAGATGGCTGTGTTTTTTTCACGAATCAAGATGCTTTGCAGAAAACCTACCGCCTTTTGAAAGCCTTCATCAGGCGTCATAAGTGCGTCTTCGTGTTCAATGCTAATAACGCCGTCATAATTCACCGCTTGCAATGCACTTATCATCTCTTTCCATTTTTCCTCCCCATGTCCATATCCAATCGCCCGAAAATACCAAGATCGATCAAGCATGTCACTAAAAGGTTTTGTGTCTAGAACGCCATTTACACTGATGTTCTGGTAATCTAAATACGTATCTTTCGCATGTACATGATAAATCGCTTGCTTTTTTCCAAATTCCTTAATCATAGCGATAGGATCAGATTGTTGCCAAAAAAGGTGACTCGGATCAAAATTTAGCCCAATTGTTGTACCAACGGCTTCTCTAAGACGGGTCATATTTTCAGTGTTGTACACCACAAATCCCGGATGAGGCTCAATAGCAATTTTCACCCCATATTTTTGAGCTTGTTCAGCCATCTGTTGCCAATAGGGGATGACTTTTTCTGTCCATTGCCAATCCAGAAGGTCACGATATTCAGGTGGCCACGTGGATGTGACCCAGTTTGGGTAATGCGCGTGGTCCGAATCACCAGGACAACCGGCAAACGTTACGACCGTGTCCACTTCCAGCTCATTAGCCACCTTGATGGTATTTAGAAGGTCATTGTGGTGGGATTGACTAATATCTTTGTTAGGATGCAAAGGATTTCCATGGGCACTTAACGCATCAATTTGCATAGATCGCTCTTGCAACATCTCTTTCATTTTTTTCGTTTGATCAGGGTTTTCCAATAAATTTTTAGGGTTACAGTGGCCATTACCGGGATAACCCCCACAACCGATTTCTACATGATGAATCCCATGCTCTAAAATATGATCAAGTGCTTGGTCAAGGGGGCGATCAGCAAATAAAACCGTAAACACGCCTAAGTTCATATTCCATTCCTCCATTTCAATTCCTAACGCAATATTTCATAAATTCTTCCCTTTGGGCGTTTGACTGCATAAAAACCAGATATCTATGCAAACATGGATCAAAAAATCTAGTTGGATTTAATCCTATCAAGAGACTACATCGGACCATTCAGAGCGGACCCATCTTATTTAAGGGACGGGGTCAGTTTGCCGTACCTCTCTAGGAGCAGTTTTTCTTCCCTTGAGGGACGGGAACGGCTTTGCTTTTACCCCGTAAAGGTATTCAACGTTCTCGCGTACATTCCTCTCGTTTTTAATCATTGCTTTTCTCTACCTTTTCCCATGTTCTTGATAGAATGGAATTGTCTACAGCTTCTAAAACTTGCTGACAACGTAAACCATCTTCAAAATTTGGATAAACAGGTTGTTGTTGTGTGATTGCTCGTGCAAGGTCACTGGCTTGATGTGTAAATGCATGCTCATATCCGATTAAATGACCGGGAGGCCACCAAGCATTCATATATTCATGAACTTCCGGTTCGGTCACTAGAATATTTCGATATCCTTGCAAGTAATGTTCATCTTCTTTTGAAAAAAATTGCAACTCGTTCATTCTTTCAAAATTGAAGACAATCGACCCCATAGAACCATTAATTTCAATATATTCATGATTCTTACGGCCAGTAGCATAACGAGTTGCCTCAAAATTGCCGACAGCTCCATTGTCAAATCGAGCCAGAAAAAGGGTTGTATCATCGACGGTTACATTTCTTTTACCTTCACCATTTTCGGCAGGACGTTCTTTTACAAATGTTTCAGACATCCCTACCACTTCATCAAATTCACCAATAAGATAACGCGTTAGATCGACAATATGGGCATTTAAATCCCCGTGCGCCCCGGAACCGGCTATCGTTTTATCTAATCTCCAGGCAAACGGAGATTGGGGATTCGCAAGCCAATCTTGTAAATAATGAGCGCGTATATGATAAACGTCCCCGAGCCGCCCCTCGGTGATCAAACGTTTAGCTAAGGCAATGGCAGGTATGCGACGATAATTAAAACTAACCATATGTTGCACCCCGGCATCTGTAACCGCCTTCAACATTTCTTTTGCATCACGTACACTTAGTGCCATAGGTTTTTCGGTTAACACATGTTTACCAGCTTTCGCGGCTGCAATCGCGATATCCTTATGGGTGTTACTAGGCGTTCCGATATCAATAAGGTCAATGTCGTTACGTTCGACAACGGATCGCCAGTCCGTTTCATAAGATTCCCAACCGTACGTATGAGCCGCCGACTTAACGCTTTTTTCGTTTCTGCCACAAATCACTTTTAATTGAAAAGGATCTTGTGGCTCGAAATAAAAATTGGTGTTTTTATACGCTTGCGTATGCGCTTTCCCCATAAATTTGTACCCAATTAATCCAACTTTGATATAACGCAAAAAATCACCTCGTTTAGCTATTCTCGCCTTTGAAATACAACAGCAATAATAATGACTAATCCGGTTACAAAGCCTTGCAAATATGGAGAAACATTCATTAAATTCATCATGTTATTCAAAATGCCCAAGATCAGCACACCGAAAAGCGTTCCGACGACTTTCCCTCGTCCCCCGGTCATCCGTGTGCCACCGATGATGACGGCAGCGATCGCATCCAATTCATAGAGCTGCCCGGAACTAGAGGAAGAAATAGAGTTCAGTCGAGATGTTTCGATGATCGCGGCGACACTTACGAGCATCCCCGCCAATGTGTACACGGCAATTTTTATACGATCCACCCGGATCCCTGACAAAAGCGCCCCTTTTTCATTGCTGCCAATCGCATACACATAGCGCCCAAAACGCGTTTGCTGCAATAAGATAAAAACAAGTACCGCCATCAGCCCGAAAATAAAAATCGGCGATTGAATCGCACCGATACTGCTGTTGGAAATGGCGCTGAATCCGTCTATTTCCCCGGAGATACTGCCACCGTCTGACGTATACAAGGCAATCGAGCGGGCAGCAGCCATCATCCCCAATGTGGCAATAAAGGCAGCAATCTTTAATTTTGCAACCATAAATCCGTTAAGAAATCCTGTAAATGCCCCAACGGCCAAAGCAGTTAAAATCGCGATGAAAATACTTCCTGAAGCATTTAAAGCGATAACCGAAAATACACCGACTAAGGCCAAAACCGATCCCACGGATAAATCTATCCCGCCGGACAACATAATCATCGTCATTCCTAACGCAATGACACCGATAATGGAGACTTGCATTAAGATATTCATCAGATTGCTAAATTCCAAAAATCTTGGACTCAAGAAGGATGAAGCCACAAAAAGAATGAAGAATGCGATAATCACGCTGTATTCTGTCCATATCCACGAGAGGTGGCTATTCCATTTTGCCGATTTCTTAGCTGATTCGAATTCCGGCTCTGTCATGTTATCGCCTCCTTTTTGAGCCTGTGGCATAACTCATGATTTCGTCATCTGTCGCTTCTTCACCATCAAATTGTGCCGTTACCTCCCCTTGATACATGACATGAATAGTGTGACAAACTTTTCGGATCTCCGGTGCTTCCGACGATAAAATAATCACAGCCTTTCCCTGGGCAGCCAATGAAACAATATGTTGATAGATTTCACGTCTGGCCCCGACATCAATCCCTTGCGTCGGATTATTAAAGATAATAATATCTGCGTTCACTTCAAGCCATTTGGCGATAACTACCTTTTGTTGATTCCCGCCGCTTAACTTGTCGATCGTCGCTTTCGGGTTGGACACTTTTATATTTAACTTTTGTTGGTAAAAGTTAAATCTTTCTCTTTCAGCTCTTCCTTTAATAAATCCTGCTTTTTCGAAATGGGCCATCGATGAAAGGCTCATATTTTGGATGACGTTAAGATCCTTAATGATCGCATTCTCTTTTCGGTCTTTAGGAACAAGTCCTATCCCAGCTTTTAATGCTTGTTTCGGATGATTGATGGTTACACCCCGATCAAATATTTTGATCTGCCCGCTGTATTTTTTTCGGTAACCAAACAAGCTTTCAAAAAGCTCGGTGCGTCCATCACCGGCTAAACCGGTAAATCCAACAATTTGCCCTTTGCGTACGGTAAAATTTATATCCCAAAAAAAGCCTTCACGCGTTAAATTTTTGACTTCCAATGCCACCTGTCCAAATGGATACGGCTCTGTTAAGCGCTCCTCAGAGACAGATCTTCCCACCATCAGCTTCGTTATTTCGTCCAGTTGTCCATCTTTCATGGGGCTGCTTCCTACGACTTTGCCATCGCGTAATACAGTATAGGTATCACATACTTGCTCGATCTCTCTTAATTTATGGGAGATATAAATGATAGAGACGCCTGTCTGTTTAAGGTTTTGCATTAATGTAAATAGGCGGTCGACCTCGTGTTCCGCTAAAGCCGTCGTCGGTTCGTCCATAATAATCAGCCTGGATTTATGTAGGAGTGCTCTTGCAATTTCGATCATCTGTTTGTATGACGTGTCCAAATGACGGACGTAAGTCTTCGGATGAATATCAACCCCTAACTCAGCTAGAATGTCGCTTGTTTTGTCGCACATCTCTTCCACTTTTACAAACCCAAACCGATTCTTAAGTTCAGCGCCCAAAAACAGATTTTCATATACGCGCAGGTCGGAGATGACATTGAGTTCCTGATGGATAAAGCTGATCCCGTAAGATTGGGAGGTTCTCGGATTGGCCATTTCTACCGTCTGTCCGTTTAATATGATGGCCCCGTCATCCGGTTGATGAACACCGCCCAATATGTTCATTAACGTGGATTTTCCAGCGCCATTCTCCCCAAGCAAAGCATGAATTTCACCGTTTTCCACGTTGAAAGTAACATTTTTTAGCACCGGCACATGATTGAAGGACTTATTAATATGTTCCATGGACAAAAAGGAAGACATCGTCATCCACCCTTTCCATTAAAATCAAAAAGGGAACACAACATCTTTTTCGCTCTATTGTATTCCCTATGACCTTTCTAGAATGAAGCATCCTCATAATATTCATCAGCGTTTTCATCCGTTATTTCGGTAGCTTCCAGTACCACTTCTGTCTCTTCAGGCTCTTCCCCTTGCGCCAAATCCGCACCTAATCGAACCCCTTCTACACTCATGGAAGGCGGATACAAGAAAGTGGCCGTAATCAAGCTATCCTCGTCCTGAATGTGGTCAAACATCTCTGTTTCTCCCCCTGCACCTGTAATGTATTGAATATCCTCTCTTCCTGCCTCTTCAATGGCTTGCAATACACCAAATGCCATTCCATCGTCTTGGGTATAGACAGCATCGATATTATCTTGAGCCTGTAAAATATTTTGCATGACATCCAAAGAGGTTTCCGTTGAGAAATCTCCATCTTGGGAAGCAACGACTTCAATACCGTCTTCGCCTGCAATCGCTTCTTCAAAACCGGCGCCACGTTGTTCCGTTACCGAGTTGGGCGGCCCTGTAATTTCTACGACATCCCCTTCCCCATCCAATTCGTCAATGAGATATTGACCGGCATTATAACCGATGCCTTCATTGTCCCCTGTAACTACAATATCTGCAGCATCATTTTCCAACTCCCGGTCCACGACGACTAACGGAATACCCGCGTCAGCCACATTCTGTCCTGCCGGCGTTAACGCGGCTGATTCGATAGGGAGAAGGACCAATGCATCTACATCCTGGGAAATTAAATCATCGACGTCGTTCGCTTGCTCGTTGGGATCCTCAGCATTGGTCATCACATAATCAATATCTTCATTTTCTGAAATTTCATTTGCTTCTGTTTCCGCTTGATCAATTAATGATCCCATCCAACCGTGAGTGGCAGAAGGTAAAGATATTCCGATTGTAAGATCCGAATCCTCAGCATCTTCACCATTTTCACCTTCGCCGGTTGCTTCTTCATCATCTCCACATGCGGACAAAATGACGGCTGTGCCTAAGGCCATACCCCAGATCCATGTTTTCTTCATCAACGTCACCCCTTTATTTTTTTAAACATACCCTCCGGATTTGTAATCGTTTACAAATAAGGGCAGCGGTCTGTTATCAACCTTTTTATTTAATAACAGAACGCCAACCTTATGTTGACTCGCGTATCACTAACTCATGATCCAAAATAACACTTTCTACTTTTTCGCCTTTGAGCTTTTTGATCAGCATTTCAACGGCAATTGTCCCCATTTTATACATTGGCTGAGAAATGGTGGTAAGCGCAGGGTTCGTCATATTGGAAAATTCGATTTTGTCAAAGCCTACAACAGCCATATCATCCGGTACATGTAAGCCGCAGGCGCTGATTTCTTTTAACGCGCCGATGGCCAATAAATCGGATACGGCAAACAACGCCGTTGGACGATCATTTAAGTTCAAAATTTTCTTCGCCGCTTGCTGTCCATACTCAAAGCCCAGGTGTTCTGTGTGGAAAATATACTCCTCTCTGACAGGGATCCCATGCTCTTCTAAGGCTTTTTGATACCCTTTATTCCGTTGGCGTGCATACAGATATTTCTGGTTCGAATTTATGAATGCAATTTTTTTATTCCCAATCTTGATTAAATGCTTGACAGCCCGATAAGCGGCTGCTTCGTTATCAATCGTCACATAAGGAATCTCTTTTTCAATCATGTACTCACTGCATTGTATAATGGCATGGTTTTCGGCTAAGTCCAGAAGGGCTTCAACGTTTACAGCCGGATCCATGGAAATGATGCCATCGGCCATTTTTGCCTTCACCAAATCGAAATAAATATTTTCCCTTTCCGGACTTGAGTCGGTTTCGCATAACAAAATATTATAATTGTGACTGATGGCGAAGCTTTCGATCCCTTTAATGATATCGAAATAGAATGGATTGGAAATCTCGGGAATAAGGACTAAAAGCAAACGACTTTCGGATTTTCTTAGGTTTCTGCCGAGCATACTCGGTTGATAATTCAATTTTTGAATCGTTTCTTCTACCTTCAATCTTGTTTTCGCCGTAACCGTATTTTGATCATGTAGCACGCGTGAGACTGTTGCTACAGATACACCCGCCTCTTTTGCCACCCGTTGAATATTTACCATTTTATTCTATTGCTCCTCTATCGGCATTCATTTGTAATCGTTTACATTCATAATAAATGGTGGACAGTTTTCTGTCAATGCAAAAAAATCATAATTCAAACACTGTTTCATTCAAAATAGCCAAGCCGTTTCAACACAAGCCACGTTGCGCCGTAAATGCCTGCATCATTTCCAAGACGGGCAAATTCAAATGATAAAGATTCATCGGCCTCTTTTAAAACGAAGCGTTTATAATGATCAACTAATGGGTGCAGCAGTGTTTCTCCGGCAGCCGACATCCCTCCGCCAATGATAATTTTCTCCGGATTGATCAGCGTGACCGCGTTTGCAAGGGCATAAGCCAAATAATAGGCCGCTTCATTGACGATATAAGCCGCAAGAGCGTCGCCGGCTTTTGCAGCCTCATAGATGTCGATCACCTCGCTATCTTTATGTAATGACCTTGAGTCTTTGAAGTTGCGAAGATAGTCTCGCAAACTTCGCCGCAATCCTTTAGCCGCCACATATTCTTCCAGGCAGCCTTCCCGTCCACATGTGCATAAACGCCCATGAGGAACCGTGACTGTATGGCCGATCTCCCCGGCGGTTCCATTGAGTCCGGTAACGAGATCGCCGTTAACAATGATCCCACCGCCAACTCCGGTTCCCAAGGTAACGAAGAAGGATGAAGCTTCCTTTTTGCCGGCTCCTTGCCAATGTTCACCTGCCGCTGCCAAGTTCGCATCGTTATTGATAAAAACAGGCACATGAAATGCGTCAGCGAGAATCGCTTTTAGAGGATAATTTTCCCAACCGATGTTAACAGCGATGTCAACGACACCGGTTGCTTCATCGACGAAACCGGGAACACCGATGCCTATGCCAGTCAAACGACCTTCAGAAATTGAATGCTCTACAAAGCGCTCTTTGATGCTTTTGATAATGTGACCGGTTAAATGCTTGCCGTTATCTTCACTGTCAGTCGCTATTTTCCATTTATCTATCTTTTCGCCATCAGTCATAAACAAACCGAATTTAGTTGACGTCCCACCGACATCGATCCCTACAACGTATTTTGACATATTAAACGCTCCCCATTTCCCTCTTCTTCCATCAAGGTAACAGCAGTTAGCCACATATTATAGCAATTTTCCACTGAATGCAAAAACCGCCGACCGTAACAACCATTAGAAAAACTTGGCTTCCACCAGGTCCTTATAGTGGAACCCTCAGGTTTACTTATACTTTAACAAAGTTAAACATTCTTAAAATACAAAATAATAAATTTAAGGTAGGCAATGACCACTATATGAACGTATGTATAGCCTTAACAGATGCTTATGCATCCTTCTTTCCAACACAAACTAATCGCGCTGTTTCAGAGCCCTTGGCATGCAGGGGATGATTGAAACGCGAAAAGAACCTCCGAAAAAACCAACGGGTTCATGGGGCTTGGCAGTGCTTATAATGATCGATGCGGAAACATCGGCTCCAACGCATAAAAAGCCCTCCGGCATGAAAAATGAATGCTAATGCTCAGATTGGTTCTCAAGATCGGGCTTTGAGAACTCCTTGTGTTGCACGGGATTCATATGAGTCCTCAAAAATAGGGTTCGCGGACTCTAAGCGCTACTTGCGAGTCATTTGAGTCCTCAAAACTGGGGTCTGCGGACTATAAACGCTGCTTGTGTGACATTTGAATCCTCAGAACTGGGGTCTGCAGACTATAAACGCTACTTGCGAGTCATTTGAGTCCTCAGAACCGAGGTCTACAGACTATAAACATTCGTTAAAGTGCAAAAACCGATAAGGATCGCCCGCGGGCGATCCTTATCGGTCTCAAAACATATCCCTTAGTCATCATCCATCGTCGACAAATCACCGGTTGGCAGATCAAGCTCCCATGCTTTGAGTACACGGCGCATGATTTTCCCGCTTCGAGTTTTCGGCAATGTGTCTCGGATATCCATTTCCCGGGGCGCCGCGTGGGCTGCCAGTCCGTTTTTCACAAATACCCGAATATCCTCTTTCAATTCATCACTCTCTTCATATCCTTCCCGCAGGGCAACGAACGCTTTAATAATTTCCCCGCGCACGGGATCGGGCTTGCCGATCACACCTGCCTCACCCACAGCCGGATGTTCTACAAGTTTGCTTTCTATCTCAAATGGACCGACGCGCTCGCCGGAGGTGACGATTACATCATCTACACGCCCCTGGAACCAGTAATAGCCATCTTCATCTTTATAAGCTGAATCGCCGGAAACGTACCAACCCGGGAACTCAAAGTAGCCGTTATATTTTTCCTCGTTATTCCAAATGGTGCGCATCATCGACGGCCAACCCGTTTTCATGGCAAGGTTCCCCATTCGATTCGGCGGCAATTCATTTCCCTGGTCATCAAGAATCGCTGCTTCTACGCCCGGGATCGGTTTCCCCATCGACCCCGGCTTCACTGTCAATGCCGGGAAGTTTGTAATCATGATCGCGCCGGTTTCCGTCATCCACCAAGAATCATGAATACGCAGGCCATAGACTTCATGTCCCCAACGCACAACTTCAGGATTTAGCGGTTCACCGACACTTAAAATATGCCTTAAGCTCGATAAATCATAATTTTTCACGACGTCGTCGCCTGCGCTTGCCAACATTCGAAGCGCGGTTGGCGCACTGTACCAAACCGTGACATTGTATTTTTCCAACGTCCCGTACCAGGCTTCGGGACTAAACCGTCCGCCCCGGACAACATTGGTAGCACCGTTCAACCAAGGTGCAAAAATACCATAAGACGTTCCGGTTACCCATCCCGGATCAGCTGTACACCAATACACATCGTCTTCTTTCAAGTCAAGGACCCATTTGCCCGTTTGATAATGCTGGAGCATGGCTGCATGAACGTGCAACACGCCTTTCGGCATCCCCGTTGAACCGGAAGTGTAGTGCAAAATAAGGCCGTCTTCACGATCCACCCACGTAATGTCATGATTTTCCGATGCTTTTTCCAGTCGTGTTTTAAAATCAAGTGTTTTTCCTTCTTCTCTTACAGTATCTCCGTAGATAAATACCTTTTCCAGTGCAGGAAGATCCGAAACGGGCACACGCCCGACCAGATCATTCGTCGTTATAATCGCTTTTGCTTCACTGTTTTGCAGACGGTCCTTTACCGCACCTTCCATAAAAGCTTCAAACAATGGGCCGATGATCGCGCCCACCTTAATGGCTCCAAGTGCGGCAAAATATAATTCAGGCGAGCGCGGCATGAAAATAAACACACGGTCCCCTTTTTCAATCCCGGCGTCTTTAAATACATTCGCTGCCTTATCGGTCATTTTTTTCATGTCGGCAAATGTATAAGACTCATCGCGCTGATCATCGCTATAATATAAAGCGACTTGATCTTTTTTATTCTCTTTCTCTGCGTGGCGATCAATAGCTTCATACGCCATATTCACTTTCCCTGTTTCATAAAAGGAGAATGCTTTCTCGACTTCTGCCCAATCAAACTGTTTCACTGCTTCTTCGTAATTTTGTAGATTGTGATCTCCACCTTTAGGTGGAAGCGATTGCAATTCCATGGCACATCTTCCTTTCTTTCGATAATGAAAGCTACTTATCTCGGTGGTCGCATGGGAATAGCATTGCGTTTTTCCTACCGAAGGGATTTAAATAAACTCCATAGGGAAGTTTCCATTTATAGTATACTATCTGAACGAATACGAATCAACGTAAAGAATTTGTCACAAACAAAAATATAATCTTCACAAATCTTTTCCCTCTTGACGCATTTATCATGTATAATAAGTATAATGTATTCGTTAAAGGTGGTTCTAATATTTGATGGAACACATCAAAACATATTATCGTGAAGACGTACAAACCAATGGAAAAAATCTACGCTTTGAAGGTCCGATATCCAGTGAACAAATCGACCGTTATGACTACCATCCGGGGCTTATCGCGTTTCGCCAGCCGAAAGAACAAAAGAAAGCATTGATGGGCATTGCCGAGCTCCCCGAAGGACGGATTAACGTCGCCGTCGATGACGGTGTGATCGTTGGGTATGTAACGTTTGTGTACCCCGATCCCCTTGAACGTTGGTCAGAAAGTCCGTTGGATAACTTGCTTGAACTGGGAGCCATTGAAGTCGCACATGAATACCGGGGATTTAAAATTGGCAGCCGCTTGCTTGAACTATCGATGTACGACGATGCCATGGAAGACTATATCATTATTACGACTGAATATTATTGGCACTGGGATTTAAAAAATAGCAATACGACCGTCTGGGGATACAGAAAATTTATGGAAAAGATGATGAACAAAGGCGGTTTAGAGTGGATGGCCACCGATGATCCGGAAATCAGTTCTCATCCAGCCAATTGTTTATTGGTACGGATCGGAAACCGCGTTTCGATGGAAGATGTACAAACCTTCGATCAAATTCGCTTTACAGACCGATTCTTGTTTTGAAAAGAGGTGTAAGCCGATGAACGCCGAAGAAATTATGAGAACGAACGTGCATAAATTAACGATGGATGACAAAATTGAAAGCGCTGTTGAACTCATGGAAAAGGAACGCCTACGCCACATCCCGATCGTCGACGATGATGATACCCTTATCGGGATTATTTCCGATCGGGATGTTCGCGATGCCAGGTTTTCCATTTTCAGCAATAAGCGCTTGGATGCCATTTTGCAAAAACCGGTAAAAGAAATCATGAAAACCGACGTTTTCACTGTTCACCCTCTTGAATATGTGGCAGATGTAGCCTCCATGCTCAGTGAACACCAAGTTACCGGGGCCCCGGTAACTGTAAAAGATGATAAACTTGTCGGTATGATTACCGGAAGAGACTTGCTCGATACGCTCGTCCAGCTCATGGGTGCTGACCAACCAAGTTCACAAATTGAAGTAAAGGTAACTGATGCAAGCGGGCAACTTGCCGATGTGGCTGCAATCTTCAAACATCACGGCATTAATGTGACGGGTATGCTTATCTATCCCGATAAACAAACCAATGATAAAATTCTAGCATTCCGTGTTCAGGCGATGGATATTCGATCCGTCATTACATCGCTCAAAGACGAAGGATACGAAATCACCGGTCCTTCCATCCCGAATATGGGGAGTCCAAACGCTTATGACTAACAAAAACGCAGCATTTATATTCAACGAAGAGCAACTGGACTACAAATTTAACGATACCCACCCTTTTAATCCGTTGCGATTGAGGCTGACGGTTGACCTTTTACAATCGTTGGGAGCCTTAACTTCCAACGATATTATTCCACCAAGAAAAGCAACGGACGAAGAAATTGGGCTGTTCCATGAAAAGAACTATATCGAAGCTGTAAAAAGGAGTTCGATTGAAGAATTACCTGCGGGGACGGCCGCTAATTATGGCCTCGGCACAGAGGACACGCCTATCTTCAAAAATATGCACGATGCCTCCGCATTGCTCGTCGGCGGCACCATTCAGGCAGTGGACGAAGTGATGGAAGAACGATACGAACACGCCTTAAATATCGGAGGTGGCCTTCACCATGGATTCCGCGGAAAAGCATCCGGGTTTTGCATCTACAATGACAGTGCCATTGCCATCCGTTATATTCGGAAACACTATGATGTCCGTGTCCTTTATATCGACACCGATGCCCATCATGGCGATGGCGTCCAATGGGCATTCTACGACGATCCGAACGTCATGACCCTTTCCATTCATGAGACGGGCCGGTATTTGTTCCCGGGCACCGGGGCAATCACTGAAAAAGGTGCCGGACAAGGCTACGGCTATTCGTTAAACCTTCCACTTGACGCGTTCACGGAAGATGAATCGTTCTTAAATTGTTATGAAACCGCTGTAAAGGAAGCTTGCGCCTTTTTCCGACCGGATGTTATTGTGACCCAGAATGGGGCAGACGCCCATTTCCTTGATCCGCTTACACATTTGACGACAACACTTCGCACGTTTAAACAAGTGCCGAAAATCGCCCATGACATGGCGCATCAATATTGCAACGGCAAATGGATCGCCGTTGGCGGCGGTGGTTATGATATGTGGCGTGTCGTTCCCCTTGCCTGGTCCAAAGTTTGGCTGGAGATGAGCGGCCAGGCATCGCTTGCTCAAGGAAAACTCCCGGAAAAATGGCGAAACCACTGGATTGATAAGGCGACCGATCCCCTTCCACAATACTGGGAAGAACCGGAGCACGAGATTCCGAAAATCCCGCGACGCCCTGAAATCAACCAAAAGAATGCACAAACCCTCGAAAAATCACTCTATTATATCCGGCGAGAAATGAAAGAAACGGTGAACCGCACCACCTAAATCACAGATTTTGGTGGTGCTTCCCTTTTCATAGACGATGGCTTTGTTCTATGTGAACCGAGTCTTACATCATCTCCCAGGGCTTTGTTTTATACTGCTCGGACAGGACCTTGCCCTACAGTCGAAATATTTTCTTTATACAGTTGGACACAAACCCAGAAGATCCAGTCCAACTTTTTCAATATTGATGGCCGCATTATGGTCGCGGTCTAAAATGGTCCTGCATAACTTGCATACATGCGTGCGAACGGACAGGGCCTTTTTCACACGCTTCCCACAACTGGAGCAATCTTGACTCGTATAATGAGGTTTAATTTTGACGAGTGACCTACCATTGTTTTTACACTTGGCAGGTAATAAAGTGCAAACCAACTTTATTACCTGCATAAGTGCAACTAAGCCTTTTCGCCATAAAAGCTTGGCGAAAAGCCAAGTTTTCTAATATTCAAGCTTTTGACAAAAAGCCCCCCAACCAGCGTCATGAATCGATTTTGCCAAATGGCGGTTTTTCACCATATTTCGAATCTTTAAGTCTTCCACAAAAACGACTTTATACATTTTCGAAAGGTGATAACTTGGAGAAAATCACGCCGTTGGTTCGCAACTTTTATGTGCAGTTGCTGCACGTTTTGAAGCTGTTTCTTCCAGTTATTTGGGCCTTGTTTCATGCGGGAAAATTTCTTTTGTGCCCATTTTAATTTCTTTTCTGCTTTCAAAAGGAATCTCGGATTTTCGACGTTGGTTCCATCCGGATAGCACAGCAAATGTTTGAATCCCAACATCAACGCACCGTTTCGTTTACGTGTCTTTCGACGCCTGAAGATCGCAAACCAACGATGACCTTGGCGTTTGATCGTGACTTGTTTCACTTTTCCTTCTAATGGACGATGAAAATTGACATACAGGACTCCGAGTTTTGAAATGAGCAGATGATTGTTCTCGTCTAACGAAGCGGCATAACGCACATCCCGTACGTTGACGTCATCGGTTTTCTTGTTTTTTACCTTTCGTTTTTCAACCCCAAATTGTGTAAATGTCATTGACGTATAATCCTTATGCTTCTTGATTTTTGGATAACGGGCGCGCCCTTCGAAAAAGTTCTTATATGTTTCTTCCAGGCGAAAGAATACCTCCTGCAAAGGTTGCGAAGGCATTGTTTTAAGAAGGACGCATGATTGTTTATCCTTTGTTTGCTGTTTTTGCAATTCATGTCGGGATAATCCGGTCTTATTCTTTTGGTAAAAACGCTGTTTATCCAAACGAGCGGAATTGTACTGTTGACGACAAATAGACAGCCAACGATCCATCGTTTGCCTCTGTTTTTCGGTTGGAAACATTTCGTATTTATAATTCATGCGTACCAACATTTGTTGTCACCTCCCGAACATTTGATTTACTTCTATTGAACCAAACATATGTTTTTTATCAAGCCTTTTTTCCTATTTTCCTAATAAAAAAAGCCGATTCATCCCCCATTAAATCAAAGATTTTGAAGGGGGGGATGAATCGGCAAAACGGTTGAAATAAAGGCAGTCCCATCGCGTTGGGCTGCCTTTATTTCAATTTTCCTCTTCAAAATCAGGGTCCGTAACAAAAATAACGACCCGACGGTTTTCTTGCATATTTCCGGATGAATCGTTCGCTTCAACAGGTTGTGTATCCCCGAAGCCTGTGGCCACAAAGCGGGAGCTATCAAGATCACCCTCTTCAATAAAATAGCGAATCACGCTGGTTGCCCGCGCGCTGGATAATTCCCAATTTGAAGGGTATCGATAGGTCTCAATCGGTCTATTATCCGTATGACCCTCCACCTCTACAGAATACGGCAGTTCCTCCAAAAGCGTGATCGTTTCATCCAGAAAGGGTTCAGCTTCTTCCAAAATATACGCTTCTCCGGTATCAAACAACAGCCGATCTTGCAAGACAAGCTTCACCCCCCGCTCTTCGCGGGTAGCTGTAATCACATCTTCAAGTTCATTATCTTCTATGTAGCTACGCGCCTCTTCCAAGAGGGATTCCAGTTCATCTTCTTCCGTCTCCCCTTGACCATCGCCATGCATTTGATCATCATCCGAACCGGTTGCTTCCGGTTCTTCGGCTACGATGGATGAAGCCTCGTCAAAAATATCCTGCCCCTGAAAGGCATCCACCAGATCTTGAAACCGTTGCGCGTCCACGACAGAAATGGAAAACAACATAATAAAAAATACCAGCATGATGAGTACCATGTCCGAGAAAGTCGTGAGCCACTGCTTTTGATTCGCCTGTTTCTTTTCAGGCCTTCTAAACTTCATGAGCAAGTACTCCAGATTCTCGTACGTCGTACTCCGGCTTTCTTTCTTCCCGTATGAATGCCCGCAACTTCTCCTCTAAAATGTGCGGGTTCTGACCGGATTGTATACCTATGATCCCTTCGATCATAATTTGGTTGACGAAGACTTCGGTTTCTGTTTTATTCTCCAGTTTGCTCGCTATTGGGTTGAAAAATAAATTTGTTAAAACCGCACCATAGAGCGTGGTTAGCATCGCAAGAGCCATAGCCGGCCCGAGGGTGGTAGGGTCTTCCAAATCATTGAGCATAATGACAAGGGCCACGATCGTACCGACCATTCCCCAAGCCGGCGCGAATTCACCCGCCCGTTCAAAGATGCGCCGCCCACGTCTATGGCGCTCTTCCATTGAAACGACCTCTGCCATCAATATATCCTGAATCATTTCCGGCTCGATTCCGTCTACAGCCAAGCGAACGCCTTTTCTAATAAAAGGGTCTTCCACATCGCCATCCAGTTGCGACTCCAACGCTAATAAGCCTTCTTTCCTGGCTTTTTTCGCCAGCATCACGAAGGTTTCGTTCAACTCCTGCAAATCGTATTCCCGGTGTCGAAATGCTTCTTTTAAGATCATTGGAAACTTCTTTAAATCCCGGGCAGAAAAGTTCACTAACAATGCAGCAGAAACACCGCCAAACACAATAAATACAGAAGCAAGCTGCATAAATAACGAAACGGCGTCTATGCCTGCATTAAAATATATCGCCAATCCAACAACGACTAGCCCCAATATTAAACCTATCGGTGTGAACAGATCTAATTTTTTCAACACCAGCGCCTCCTGTATTCGATTTTATATAAGGGCACCCGCGTTATTCTTTGACAATCTCTTGATGGGTTGTCGTATTCCGATATTCAATTTGATGAGGAAGAACAACATTTTGTTCTTCAATCATTTCATTGTCCATGAATTTCGTTAATAACCGCATGGAAACAGCGCCGATATCATACATCGGTTGCACAACCGTCGTGAGTGTAGGGCGAACCATTGTTGCCAGTCTTGTGTTATCAAATCCGACCACTTCAACATCATCCGGAATCCGCAGGCCACGGTCTTGCAATCCGTGAATCACGCCTAGCGCCATTTCATCCGTTGCCGAAAAAATCGCTGTAGGCTTGTTCTCAAGCGTTACAAAGTCCTGTACGGATTCTATCGCCGAATCATACGTATAGTCGCATACCGAAATTAATGATTCGTCAAACGGGACATTATTTTCAGCGAGCGCTTGCTTGTAGCCTTTAAATTTTTGATAACCGTTGACAGGATCCTCCAACGTCCCCGTAACCATGCCAATACGTGCGTGCCCTTTTTTTGCCAAATAATCTACCGCGTCGAATGCAGCTTGCGCGTAATCAATATTCACCGATGGAAACTCCGCATCTTCATGGTACGTCGCTGCCAACACAATCGGGATCGAAGAACTTCTCATATGCTCGACATGTTCTTCTGTAATTTCCCCGCCCATGAACAAAATTCCGTCCACCTGTTTCTCCATTAATGTGTTGAGCAAATGAATTTCCTTATTTTTATTTTTATCGGAGTTACATAAAATGATATTATACTTGTACATCGTCGCGATATCTTCGATGCCGCGCGCAAGTTCAGAGAAGAATATACTTGAAATATCGGGAATAATCACGCCGACGGTCGTCGTTTTTTTGCTGGCCAACCCACGGGCAACCGCATTCGGCCGGTAATCCAACTTCTCAATCGCGTTCAAAACCTTTTTTCTCGTCGCGGGTTTCACATTGGGATTTCCATTAACAACTCTGGAAACTGTAGCCATTGAAACCTTTGCTTCATCAGCAACGTCATATATCGTAGCACTCATTGGAATAATCCTCCTTGTATATCCTTTCATTGTTTTCAATGGATATAATCATCATACGATAACTAAAGGAGGTCCGCAATTCTTCCCTGTCATTCATATCGACAGTTTAGATACAATGTTTAATATTTCTTGGTAAACATCGATACGAACCTATCGTTTTTATTATTTCCGTTCGTCCCGCCTCACAAACCTGCAATACGTTGTAGAAATTGACATTTCTTTTGTTTCCATATATAAATGGGGGAGAGAATCGAGGTGATCACCGATGGACCAATTCACTTTGCTAACATTTTTCAATCCTATTATTACCCTCATTTTAGGGTTTATCATCAGCAATATTTTCGGCCGAAAGAAAGTTCAATGGATCATCGGAATAGCTGTTACCGTCTTGTTTTTCTTTTTGATTGTGATGATTAATGACTTGAACTTATCCGATGGGCAGACTTGGGTTTACTTCTCTCTGTATGTCATAACAATGTTGATCGGGATGGTCGTGGCCATCACTACTCGAAAATACCGTTACAATTCGAATGCTTGAATGAGAAAACTTGGCTTTTCGCCTTCGTTGCACTTATGCAGGTAAGAAAGGTGATTTATACTTTTGTATGAAAACCGCTTTGGTTCAAAGGCAATAGGAGACCTGGCTCTATCTGAAGATAACATTTGAGAACCATTTTGAGGTATTCGACGATTTTTCTCGTTTATTCCTCAGATTGAATAATTTTTGAAGCAAGCCGCCGCGTACTTCAAATAGTGTCGCATTTCATTTTTGGGGGTCGCTGTAACCATCAGCAGCCCCCATTTAAACATTTTTTCATTTTGGGGGCCAGAGGGCGAAGATCACCCCCATTTTTGGGCAGACGTCCATTTCCATCGTAGATGGTGGCTACGGACAGCGTAGCCACATTGTTTCTTGCCTGCCAAAGAAAACCGGCATTTCCCGTGTTTAAAACTGGATGCCGGTTTTCCAATTCGTATTATATTTTTGCCGTTTCTCCCACCCCGTCTTTGAGCAATTGTGCATCACGCAACGAATCGATGAAGTGGTTGAATTGTTCAATGTCCATTTGTTGGGCAGAATCCGAAAGGGCTACGGCCGGGTCCGGATGAACCTCAGCCATCACAGCATCCGCGCCAATGGCGAGCGCTGCTTTAGCCGCGGGCAATAATAAATCCCTTCTCCCTGTTGAATGCGTAACATCCGCAAGCACAGGCAAATGTGTTTCCTGTTTTAAAATAGGGATGGCTGAAATATCAAGGGTATTGCGCGTGGCCGTTTCATAGGTGCGGATGCCCCGTTCACAAAGCATGAGATTCGTATTCCCTCTTGACATGACATACTCTGCCGCCTGCATGAATTCCGAAATGGTTGCCGACAATCCCCGCTTCAAAAGCACGGGTTTATTTGTGGAGCCCACTTCTTTCAGCAGCTCAAAATTTTGCATGTTGCGCGCGCCAATTTGGATCACATCAAGGTAATCAACCGCCGTCTCTACATCTCCGGGGGTTACGATTTCGCTGATCACAGCCATGTCAAAGCGCTCGCCGGCTTTTTTCAAAATCTTTAAGCCTTCGACACCCAACCCTTGGAAATCATACGGGGATGACCGAGGCTTATAAGCACCGCCGCGCAACAAGTTTACGCCGCGTTCTTTTAATGCCTCCGCTACCGTGAAAACCTGTTCTTCACTTTCCACCGAGCACGGGCCCGCGATCAGGCGTTGCATGCCATCGCCCATTTGTTCGTTTTTAACCGACACGACCGTATTATCCGGGTGCCTTTTACGAGAGACGAGCAACGCTTTTTGCTCATCTTCGCCCATGAGTTCCAAACTTGCTTTGAATATTTGTTTAAAAAGATGCTGCAACGTGCTTGTTTTGAACGGTCCCTCATTTTCTTCCGCGATTAAATCGAGCATTTTACGTTCCCGAACAGGGTCAAAACGCTTCGTCCCCGACTTGCTCTTTACCCCGCCGATCTTTTGTACAATTTCTGCGCGTTCGTTAATAAGCTTTAATATTTCCATGTTTTTATCATCCAAAGAAGCGCGCAGCTGCTCCAGCTCCTCGTTACTCACGAAACATCCACTCCTCTTTACTTCCCACTGTATGGTTTTAAAAGTCATTATAACTTATTATCCGCAGGATGTCACGATCTTTTTCTTTATTTCTTAAACGCTTTTAAGCACTAAAGTATTTTTTGCTTTCAAACCAAGTATACTCATCGTTTAGATTCTGAAAAACCCTCAGCGTCGCGAGGGTTACTGGCATTACAATATCGTTTTTTCAAGGGTTTGCTCCGTAATGTTACTGTGGGATGTGTGCCATTTTGCTTCATTGGCAGTGAGCAGCAACGCTTGCGGTGATTCATGTTTAACATTCCAATACGTAGCTACATATTCCGATAAGGGGCGGGCTTCTTGAACATTTAAATAATACACCGGCACCTCGGGATGTTCCGTGGCAAATGCTTTAAATTCATCAAAAGCATTGGAACTTATAGGGCAAGTGGTACTATTTTTAAATAACAAAATCTCTCTGTTTTCTTCAATGGCATCAAACAATTGTTTTTGTTCGTTTATTTTTTTCACACTCTTCCCTCCCATTAAAATGCATGAGTTTACGAATGTTCCCCGTCTTCTTTTTTCAAGTCTTCGGTTTCTTTTTTCAAATCATCGGCCTCTTTTTTCACCGATTCTCCAATGTTCTCTCCGGCAGATTGCACTTCATTGGACAGGTCATCCGCGAGCTCTTCCGCCGATTTTTGTGCATCGTTGATATCATTTTTGATTTGTCCGGCTGCATCTCTGATACGGCCTACGACTTGGTTTGATTGGTCGGAAACAGTTCTTGCCACATTTTGTGTTTTGTCAAAGGCGGAACTTGCAAACTCGCTGCCTTTTTCATAAGCTGTATTCGTGATTTCATACGTTTTATCTTTCGCGGTTGCGGCTCCTTCGCTGATATCTCCCCGTAGTTCCTTCCCGGATTTCGGCGCGAGCAGCAATGCTGTCGTTGCTCCTACAATTCCTCCGATAAACGTCCCTATCAATAAATCTTTCGTATTCATGTCTCCCATTTTAATTCCTCCTATAAGTAATTAATTAAAGATCATTTCCTTTGTTCCGGCGGTTTTTCCACTTTTCGTAGAGGTCAATGCATGCACTCCCCCATTGAACCACTTGTGCTACCTGTTCTGAATTACGATCCGCTTCTTGTGAGACGGTTCGGGACATATGTTGAATGGAGTCTGACACGCGCTCGGTTGTTTTGCCAAGATCTTCAGCCGTTGCAAACAACCCTTCCAATGATTCTGATTTCGATTCAAAGTCTTCTGCCAGACGGTTTGTCGTTTTGACAAGGTTTTCAGTCTCCGACGTAATCCCTTGCAGTTGTTTTTCTACAGCGTCAGCTGTATTCCCCAACTGTTTAACCACCCCCTGTGCAGACTTAAGTGTTTGGATAATATAAACAATAAGGACTACGATCGCAACGGCAACAATCGCAACACTTATATAAACAATCATCATACACGCATTCACCTCCTCCTAAGTTGTTCCTACCTTTCCCTTGATCGAGTGATTTCAAACGCCTTGTCCAACTATATGGAGTGACAGATTACCTGCCACACCCCTCACGAAAAACAATCATGCTTTGGATGAAGAAATTTCCTCGTAGGCGCTTTGGTATTTTTGAATATCTCCTGCCCCCATAAACAGTAACACACTATCATGATGGTTTGCGAGTCTATCGACATCGGCCGTTTGCATTAATCGAGCTTCTGGAATTAAGCCCAATAAATCTTCAATCGTCGTTTGGCCTTGCTTTTCTCTCGTAGAGCCGAAGATATCGCACAAATAAACGACATCCGCCAGCTTCAACACATCCGCAAATTCCTGAATAAATGTAACGGTTCTCGTAAACGTGTGCGGCTGAAACACAGCTACGATTTCACGATCCGGAAATTTTGATCTGGCCGCGTCAATCGTCGCTTCAATCTCTGTCGGATGATGCGCATAGTCATCGACGAGCAACTGTGATCCCCATTTTTTCTCGGTGAATCGTCTTTTTACACCGGGGAAGTCTGCTAATCGTTTTTTCATCGTTTCGGTTGGCATCTGTTCGTAATGACAGAGCGCAATGACCGCGAGCGCATTTAATACGTTATGGTCGCCATGGCCGGGAATCGTGAACGTTTCGAAATAATCTCCTCTGATCATTACATCAAAATTCGTGCCGCCTTCATTGCTTTGAATATTTTTTGCCGTGAAATCGTGGTTGCCCTCGATGCCATAATAAACAATGGGTACCGGGGCATTGAGGGTTTGTAAATACTCATCGTCTCCACAGGCAATGATGGCTTTGTTCACTTGAGCGGCCATTTCATCAAAAGCATCGACGACATCATTAATGTCTTGAAAGTAATCAGGATGATCATAATCAATGTTTGTTATGATCGCGTAATCCGGACAATAGTTGAGGAAATGCCGCCGGTATTCACATGCTTCAAAAACGAAAAACGAACTGTCTTTCTCACCTTTCCCGGTGCCATCACCAATTAGGTAGGATGTCGGCCGGTAAGAACCGAGCACATGGGAAAGCAATCCCGTCGTTGAAGTTTTCCCATGCGTTCCGGTAACAGCAATGGACGTAAACCGAGATGCCAACTCACCCAAAAAAGTCGGGTAAGCCTTAACGGAAAGTCCTTGTGTATTTGCTTCCGCAATCTCTTCGTTATCGTCATTATAAGCTGCCGAAGCTACAATGGTATGTTCACGGTTTACATTTTGTTTATGGAACGCGTATATTGGAATGCCTCGTTTTTCCAAAGGGTTTTGTGTAAAGAAAAATTTATCTACATCGGATCCTTGCACGGTCTCATCCATATCATGAAGAATTTGAGCCAACGCACTCATTCCCGATCCTTTTATGCCAATCAAGTGGTAACTAGTCATACCCGGGGACCTCCAAATCTATATTGCCCTTCACAAGCGTGTTTCCGGGACAAATGCCATGTATCTATTTGCACGTTTCTTTATTATACCAAAATCGATGGAGAGAACAAAGTGTGTCAACACCCGTCGTCAAGAACTTTTTGTTTCTTTCCCTTTCATGCAGGCCAATGTTCTTAATCATTCACCCGTTTCCCCTAGGAGTGTTGCCTTCCATTCGTTTACTTTACGTCTATGGTATGCGAGAAACCAAAAATAGAGATTGTCTTACAATGATTCATTTATCCCGGTGGTAACCGACGGGCTTGCCACTCATGAATAATCAATCTGCTCCATTTTCGGATTTTCCCGAAGCTTTCGGCCTGCCTTCGCTTCATGATGGCCATTCAAAATTACATTATCACCCGTAAAACTAATTGTCTTCTCCAACAGGCTGCTGCCAACGCCATATGAATCCACCGGCACGTTTGCATCTTCATACGCCTGGATTCTTTCGGCCGTGAAGCCGCCGCTAACGGTAATTTTGACATTATGAAAATCTTCCGCATCCAGAGCTTCACGCAACGCAAAGATTAAAGGCGCGTTCACGCCGGTCGGGTTAAAGTCTCCCATCTCATGCGGATTTCTAAAAAAGTATTGGTCAACCATACTGCCTGATGTATCCACTCGCACAGAATCAAGCATGTCTTTGAATTCACGGGCGACTCGCAATGAATCCGTGATCACATCATTGTTATAATCCACAAGCGCCATTAAACGATCATTAGGATACATATCCCGATACGCGTAGCTGGCAGCCACGAGATCGCCATGGAACATTTGAATGAGGGCGTGGGGCATCGTCCCCATCCCTTGCCTCCCCCACCATTCATTCATGGCATGGGTGGATTGGGCTTGTGACCCCCCGATAAACGCTGCGTATCCATCGCCGGCCTGTTGGGTAAAATGATCATCGCGATCCCCCATGAAAATGACCGGTTTTTGCTTGCCTGAAGACCGGGCTGCTTTGACGACTTCATACACATTGGTAGCCACGGAAGTGCGGCGCGCGAAAATACCGTCAATGACCCCTTCCAAATAACCGAAATGTTGATAGGGCCCCGTAATCGTCAGCACCGTTTCATAAGGTTCGATTTTGTCACCGTCTTGCAATGAGTGAATCTCCAATTCTTCCGGATAATCCGCAAACGTCTGCAGGAGCGCGATCACTTCATCTGTCCCGCATAATACAGCATGATTCTTTTGAAAAAATTGCATCGTCACAATATCGTCGGGTTTATGTTTCTTTATAATTTCTTTCGTTTTTAAAAAGTAAACGGCAGAAAACCAACCTTCGCCGACACGTCTGTCAAATTTAAATGTTTTGTTTGTGAGACGTTTCAACTTCCCTTGTAATTTTAAATCAATTTCTTTCATGTCCGGCTCCTCGTCCATTTATAATATTACCGTTATCTTATTAGATCGTGTGCTTTTTCACAAGTAAAGCGTCAAGAATCATTTTTCGAAAAGCTCGGCAAGTTGCCCGTCATTCACGAGCACGTCACGGGGTTTTGTCCCCGCTGCCGCGGAAACGATGCCTTTTGTCTCCATCATATCCATCAGACGCGCGGCACGGTTGTAGCCAATGTGAAATTGCCGTTGAATCAGCGATGTGGATGCGCTCCCCTGCTGGATAACGAAATGCGAAGCGTCTTCCAATAAATCATCATCGTCCGAACGTGATTCATGCTTGACAACATCATTTTTTGTAAACAAATAAGCAGGCGCTTTTTTGTGACGCAAATAAGCCGCAACCTCATCAATTTCTTCGTCCGACACAAACGTGCCTTGCAAACGGACAAGCTTCGAAGCCCCATTTTCACTTAACAGCATATCTCCTTTGCCAATCAGGCGTTCAGCACCTCCGGTGTCCAGAATCGTCCTGGAATCTACCGCCGAAGAAACAGCAAAAGCAATGCGCGTCGGAATATTGGCTTTGATTAAACCAGTAATGACGTCTACAGACGGACGCTGGGTAGCCACGAGTAAGTGAATCCCGCAAGCTCTTGCTTTTTGGGCGATACGGCTGATCGACGCTTCCACATCTTGGGGGGCGACCATCATCAAGTCAGCCAATTCATCAATAACTATCACAAGGTAAGGAAGCTTTTCATCTGCTTTTTGATTGTACCCTTTGATATCCCGGACGCCAGCATCTGCGAATAGTTGGTAACGCCTTTCCATTTCCGCTACGCTCCATTTCAACGTCATCGTTGCCTCTTTCGGATCGGTAACGACCGGCGCGGCAAGATGGGGGATATCTTTGTAAAAAGCAAGCTCAACGACTTTTGGATCGATAAGCAACAACTTCACTTCTTCAGGGTCTGCTTTGTATAGCAAGCTGACGAGAATCGAGTTAATGCAAACACTTTTCCCTGAACCTGTGGCGCCCGCGATCAATCCATGAGGCATGCTATTCAGATCCATTATAATGGGACGCCCTGTGATATCAAGCCCCAACGCGACTGCAAGTGGGCTTTTATGATTTCGAAAAGCCTCTTTTTCGAATAACTCCCGCAATGCGACTGGTTCGCGGTTTTCCTTGGGAACTTCAATTCCGATGGCGTTTTTTCCGGGGATCGGCGCCTCCATCCGCAAGTCCATGGCCGCCATCGCCAATTTTAAATCATCGCTGAGGTTCGTTACTTTATTGACTTTCACACCCGGGGCCGGCTGCACTTCAAAGCGGACAATCGAAGGCCCCTCCGTAACATTGGTGACCGCCGCTTTCACCTGAAATTGATGTAAAGTTGCTTCCAGTTGCTCCCGCTGTTCCTGCAGCTTCTTTTCATCTACATTGGACGCCTGCATAGCCGGTGTTAATAACGAGAGTGGAGGCGAATCATAGCCTTGATTGGCAGCTGCCGGTTTGGCGGCGGGGGGATTGCTTTCTTTCTTCTGTCTTTTTCTTTGCTCATAATTATAACGGTCAACCGGTGTCATAATGACATTGCTGACATCTCCCGACGGTTCCCTTGTTTCTCTATTCGTTTGTTCCGCTCGCTTGGCCGAACGGTTTGGCACTTCTTGTTTGCGCCGTTCTTTGGACGGTTCGGAAACATCGTTTGAAGTGCTTGGGCTAGGCGGCGTTGGGGATTTATCTGATCGTTGTTTCGGCCGTTCGGATACTCCCCGCAAGTTTAGGTCATGTTCAGCCGATCGATGATGTTCTATAGCTGTTTCCTTCTCCTCTTTATCGTCGCCGATCTCAGGCGTTGCTACCTGCTCTGTCGCCGCAATCTCCGCTTTCCCTGTTTCTCTCTCCTGATCTTTCATAGGCGGCTTTTGATAGCCGTGCACGGGAGAGGGGATGTGCGTCAACGCAAAATTCGTATTTGTAAAGTATTCTTTCTGTTTTTCTTTTTTGACCGGTTCCGGTGTATTCGTTCTCGGGTTAACATTCACGGGCTCCCGCGGTTTTTGGGGTTGACGGCGCGGGGGCGACGCTTCTACATCCATTGGAAATCGAAAGTTTCCCCCTTTTGGATATCTATGTACGACCTTGGCGCCGGTCACCCGTCCAACATTTCCCGTATGCCGTTGTTGCTTCTTCTTTCTATATTGAACCTGTTCTTCCCGGTTATTTTCATAATCTGATTGCTCGCCGAAAAAGTAACGGTTGAGCTTTTTGAGGATATTGCTCCACTTTCTGGACATTAGCAATCACCCATTCCATTATTTTGAACCCTGCCTTTCCATTGTACAGAAGCTTGCAACAAACACCAAGGTTCGAAAGAAATTCTTTTGTTAGAAAAACTTTGCTTCCACCAAATCCTTATGGCGGAAAAAAACCACGGGAATCTATCCCATGGCTTTTGTCATTTATTCTAGGCTCTTCACCAAAATCTATAGTTAGTGAATAATTAGCTAGCGGAGGAAAAACATGGAGACGCCTGCGGGGAAGCGCAGTGGGAAGGCCCCGCAGAAAAAAGCGAACTTCTTTTTCCACTTTAAGAACGGTTAACTTTGTTAAAGGAGTAACGTATAAGTAAAACTAAGGCTCCCACCATTAGAACTCGGTGGAAGCCTAGTTTTTCTAAGAGAGAGCTGAGTAGTGTTTTTTCGTAGCGGTTATCATAGTTCATGATTACACCTATTTTTCAACCACAGATTTTAGTGTTGCCCCCTATTCTTTTGGTTTTTTGCGTGCCAAGATAAAGATCGGTTCAATTTTTCCTTCCTCATAAATGAATGGAAGTGCCGTGATTGGCATTCGCCCCTCGCCGAAAAATTTAAACGTCATTTGTCCGAGCACATCGTACCCTTGTTCATTTTGGATATCGGCGAGAATGAAAACATCCTGATGGGGCACGGCAAGGGCCAGCTCCCCGTTAATGCTCTCGGCTATCTCTTTTACCCAAGCGTCATTTAATATTCTGCTCGCGTCATACCCATCATTCGTATTCACGAAATAAAAACGATTCCCGGCTACATCATCTGCTCTAGTCGGGATGGAAAGGGAGCGAATATTAAAGCGGGCTGCTTCTTTCATTTTTTGCTCGCTTAAGCCTTCACGGTCCAACATTTGCCGATCGATTAACGCATAGGTCTTCCCTTGGTCCAAGGCATAATAAATACGCGTCTCACCGGTATGGGGTTCCACGATTAATTCCTTTCCATCCTCCGTTTCCGTAGGAAAAGATGTGGAGCGGATGACCGGATAGATCATTTGCTCGCTGCCGGACAATGATTTCTGTTTTTTCATGGCTGCAAAAGTCTCTTGAATGTAAGAAACCGTTTCTTGAAATCCTCCCTCTCCCTTATTTTCAAATTTTGTTTCCAAACGGGGGAGATCAAGGGTCAATCCTTTGCCAAGCGCTTCATGATCGATGCGCACTTGTCGGGTTTCTTCGTCCATATTTATTTGATGTTCTGAAAACTCCTGTTTGATGCGTTCCAACACTTTGGATTTCTTTGCCATCGGTTAAGTCTCCTTACACATTCGTTTTCGCACGGATCAGCCCTTTGATAAATAGCGGTCAAGAAAAGCTGTAACTTCTTCTTCGCTTTTCCGGTTTTTATCCGCAAAACGATCGATTTCTTTTCCGTTTTTAAAACCTACGAAGCTCGGAATTCCGAAAATATCATACTCCCGGCATATATCCAACAATTGATCCCGATCTGCATGGACAAATTCCACTTCCGGATAGTCCGCTTCAATACTCGGGAGAGCCGGTTCAATCACGCGGCAATCGGGACACCAGTCGGCGCTAAACATGACGACGACCCTTTCGCTCTGTATCGCTTCTTCAAACGCTTCTTTCGTTTCTACATTTTGCATATAATTTCCTCCTTTTGTATGTTTTAACCTTGCTCAATGGTCATATCTCCATCTTTAATGCGACCGCTTTTTCTTAGTCCCCGATCGATCACATACGTTAGCACACCGGGCAGCACAATGTGAAACACCAGGATAAGAATAAACACTTGCATGGTAAAACCCATCGTTGTAAAGGTCATGATCTGGCCGACAAAGCCGCTTGTGCCCATTCCGGCACCTTCCGCATTGCTCTCCATATTGAAAAAGATAACCGCGATTGGCGCAAGCATCATGCCGGCGAGCGTTGGGGGGACGACAATCCATGGATTGCGCACCATGTTTGGCACCTGCAACATCGAGGTCCCGATGCCAAGCGATACAAGCCCTCCCCACCGGTTTTCGCGGAAACTGCTGACGGCAAATCCCACCATCTGCGCACAGCAACCGACTGTCGCGGCTCCGGCTGCCAATCCATCAAGCCCTAACATGATCGCGATCGCCGCACTGGATATCGGGAACGTGAGTGCCAGCCCCATCAAAGCCGAGACGAGAATGCTCATCGTGAACGGCTCTTGTTCCGTCGCCCAGTTGATGACGGACCCGAAAGCCTCCAACCCGCTTCCAATCGCCGGCCCAATCGTCGAAGCAAGCACAAAACCTGTAGCTATCGTAACAAAAGGCGTTAAAAGAATGTCAAATCGCGTTTCCTTGGAGATTAATTTTCCACATTCCACGGAAATTAAAACCGCGATAAACGCCCCTGCCGGCCCGCCCAACTCTTCGCCGGCAGCCCCGCTGACAACTGCGGAAAACATAACAAGCGGAGGGGCTTTAAGCGCGTAAGCAACCGCAACCCCAATCGCGGGACCGAGGAGGCTCATCGCGAGGGCACCCATATCTTCGAGAAAACCACCGATAAAAATATTGTCCGGGATTTGCTCACCGGCCGTTTGAATGATCAAACCAACAATCAGCGACGAAAACAGTCCTAACGCCATGTAGCTTAATGCTGTTATCAGGTATGTACGCCCTGACAGTTCGACCCCTTTTTTCTTCAGATAAGCACGCATCGCAACAATGCTCCTTTTAGATGGCTTTGTTTGCTTTATAAAAATTGAGAGGCTACACTTAAATTAGGACAAAATTTATCTTAAGACAATCCATTTTAAAAGAGGTGTACACTTATGGAACTTAATGTTTACTTAGCCGGACAAATTCATGACGACTGGAGGGAAACGGTCAAACAAAAAGCAGCGGAGAAAGATCTTCCCGTCCGTTTTTTTGAGCCGATGACCAACCATGACCGTTCCGACAATATTGGCGAAGAGATTCTCGGCGAGCAGCCGAATGCCATTTTTAAGGACGAAGCTGCTTCCGCGTTCAATAATTTGCGAACCAACGTGCTCATGCAAAAAGCCGATGTCGTACTCGCCTTATTCGGGGACCAATACAAACAATGGAACGCGGCCATGGATGTGGGGACGGCGACTGCATTAAACAAACCGCTTATATTGGTTCGCCCTGAATCACTCCATCACCCATCCAAAGAAATGGCCAACCAAGCGCAAGTTGTCGTCAATGATCTCGACCAAGCGATCGAAGCAATTTCCTATATTTTTCAAAATGAGTAAACGCAAGGTGAAAAAGTTGCCAATCATTCTTTTGCGAAAAAGATGATTGGCATTTTAGTGCGACAAGTTGCTGATGGTGCCGTCGGTTCGGACAATATTGTATGGCTTTCCTGCAAAATTGTCCGAAGTGACCTCGGGTTCGGACAATTTCTGCCCACTATTCCGTAAAATAGTCCGAACGGACCGTTAGCTCGGACAAATTCCTTTTACTTCTAAGCAAAATTGTCCCAAGTAGACCTTGGCTTGGCACTCATCCTTAAGCCTGTGAATAAATACTCTCTACCGTGCCGCGATCGGTTTTACGCACAAGCGATGTTATTAGTTCTTTTGCCGCAGCATAATCGTCCACATGCAAAATCGATGCGCCGGTATGAATATAACGGGCACAAACACCGACGACCGCGGAAGGCACCCCGTCCCCTGATGTATGAACCCTGCCCGCGTCCGTGCCTCCGGGAGAAACGAAATATTGATAAGGAATATCTCCGCTTTCGGCTGTGTCGAGCACAAAGTCGCGCATGCCTCGATGGGTGATCATCGTCCCATCATAAATGCGTAGCAGCGCCCCTTTTCCAATTTGTCCGAATTCCCCTTTTTGAACGGTCGTGTCGTTCGCCGGGCTCGCGTCCACGGCGAAGAAAATATCCGGCCGAATCATATTCGCCGCTGTTTGCGCCCCGCGCAAGCCCACTTCCTCTTGCACAGTGGCACCTGAATACAACGTATTCGGAAGCTCCTCGTTTTTCACTTCTTTGAGCAATTCAATCGATAGTCCGACACCATAACGATTGTCCCAAGCTTTTGCCATGATTTTTTTCTCATTCGCCATTGGCGTAAAAGAACAAACGGGCACAATCGGAGCTCCCGGGCGAACGCCGAGCCGTTCCGCATCCTCATGATCGTCGGCGCCGATATCAATGTACATTTTGTCCATCGCCATCGGTTTCTTCCGAACTTGTTCACTAAGAAGATGCGGTGGTGTCGAACCGATAACCCCGGGGATCGGACCATTATCTGTCATCACCGTCACTTGCTGGGCAAGCAGCACTTGGCTCCACCAGCCCCCGAGCGGTTGAAATTTAATCAGCCCTTTTTTATTCACCGATGTCACCATGAACCCGACCTCATCCATGTGCCCGGCGACCATCACTTTAGGATCTTCCGGTTGTCCTTTCTTGACACCGAAAACACTACCTAACTTATCTTGAACAATTTCATCTGCATAGTTATCAAGCGCTTTTTTCACATAAGCCCGCACCTGATGTTCATGCCCGGGAGGCCCCGGCATCTCCGTCAACGTGCGGAACATATCTTTCGTTTGTTTGTCCATAGGTTTTCTCCTCCCAGCGAATACTTCGGATAAATACTACATTATCACTAACATAACAATTGGACAATTGATGCATATCCGCTATACTGGAGGTAGCGATTTCGCAAGTTCATAAGGAACGGAGTGAATAAAATGAAAGTCACAGATGTGCTCGTCGGAGCTGCCGTCGGATTCGCTGCAGGCTATGCAGTTAAAGAAGCCTGTGCGCAAAAAGACGTCTCCCCCGAGAAAGCACTCAAACAAGTAAAATCAAATGTACAGCCCCGCATCCCCGTGAACGGTTCTTGGATTCACATGAACCCGGAGCACTATGAAAAAAACCACATTGACTATGATGTTTATCGTGGCGGGATCTCCAGCAATGAAGACGGGCAAACGAAGCAAATGGATTTTGTGGTGGACGCGAAAACAGGCACAATTCTGGAATTGGACAAGCAGTGAATGAAAAAAGACGGGTCGCCTCGCGATCCGTCTTCTTTTGCCCAAAATTATGAGGTGTGAAGGGACAGGTTGGTGCAACGTTCAGAAGTTATTTGTCGGTATAATTTTCGGTAATGGCTACTGGATCCTGCGACGTTCGATGCTTCCGGGCTCCATGACTCGGGCATGGTGACCGGAATCGACGACGTTCGGCACTTTCGGGCTTCATGACTCGCTCATGGCGACCCAAATCGGCGACGCCACGCTCTTTCGGGTTCCATAACTCGCTCATGGCGACCCAAATCGACGACGTCACGCTCTTTCGAGCTTCATGACTCGCTCATGGCGACCCAAATCGGCGACGCTCAGCTCTTTCGGGTTCCATAACTCGCTCATGGCGACCCAAATCAACGACGTTCAGCTCTTTCGAGCTTCATGACTCGCTCATGGCGACCCAAATCGACGACGTCACGCTCTTTCGGGCTTCATCACTCGCCCATGGCGACCGAACCGCCCATCCAAACCGGATTCCAGTCGCCATAAACCTCAACCTACCCTACCCCGGGAGATAAGCCTCAACCCGAAAAATCCGCTGCTGTCGTTTCGCAAACTTTTCCTCATATTCCGTGCGAACATTCTCCTCCGGTTCATGGGCATGAAGGTCGAGGGTTAAATTATTAAAGTGATAGCCACTCCGGGAAAACTGTTCCAATGAGTAAGTGAAAAAATCTTCATTGTCCGTTTTCAGGTGGATGTCTCCGCGCGAGGACAAGACCTCTTTATACGTGTTTAAAAAAGCCGGATACGTTAGCCGCCGTTTTTCATGGCGATTTTTCGGCCACGGATCGGTGAAGTTTAAATAAATACGGTCAACTTCTCCATCCGCAAAATAATCATGTATATCAGCGACATTGCCATGTATGAAACACACATTATTCTGCTGTTCCATTCGTTCGACTGCAAAAGAGAGCACACTTTCCATTTTTTCCATGCCAATAAATGAAATGGTCGGGTATTTTTCAGCCATCAGCGCCAAAAAGCGCCCCTTGCCTGTCCCTAACTCAACATGAAGCGGTTCATCCACGGTCCATTGGCCGCGCAGTTGTTCCGGTTTTTGCGGCACAATTCCCGGACGCTCACGAAGCACCTCAAGTGCACCCGGCCGCCTTCTCAATCTCATTTTAATCCTCCAAACGCGTGATACGCCGGTCATCATCTTCCACTAAAACATTTAAATAACGGAGCCACACTTGCACATACCCGCTATCTTCATAGATGCCTTTACTTAACATCCATTCAAGGGTGTGCCAGACGATATACCAATGCATTCTTTCCAGAAGTTGATCATTCAGATCAAGCTCGTAAGCGTCCAACCATTCATGCCATTCTTTTTTCGGCACATACCAATGAAGAAGAATGCTTAAATCCAACGCCGGATCTGCAACGGAAGCCCCGTCCCAATCCACGAGAAATAGCCCTTCTTCTTCATCCATGATCCAATTGTTATGGTTCATATCACAATGGCACACGACAAAATTATCGTAGTAAACGGTTGATTTCCTCGCTTTTAAAAACTCAAATGCCTTAAATATGATGGGTGATTGTTGGTCTGCAGGGAGCGAATATGTACAAAGCCTTTGTAATAGCACCTCCGGAGTCATCACTTTCGCTTCAATGCGTTTTAACATATCAAGCAGTTCCGTCGACCGGTGAATCCGCCCTAAAAGTGCCGCTACCTCCGGCTGTTTCATCTCCATCGGTTTTAGCTTTCGCCCGTTCACCCACCTTTGGGCAGTAATCACATCTCCATTGGCGATCCGTTTCGTCCATAGCAGTTTCGGAACGATTCCCTCTGCGGAAAGCACAGCTAAAAAAGGGGAAGAATTGCATTTCAGAAACAGCTTTCGCTCGCCATCTTTGGCCGAAAAGGCTTCTCCGGTGGAGCCGCCCGCTGTTTCCAATTCCCAATCTCTTCCCAAAAGGTTCTCTAGCCATTTTTTTCGTTTGTCCTTTTTGTGAGCATCCAAAAATTCCATGGGGGATAGATATCCTTTATCATATTTGAGCGATCCACAAATCAACTCATGAACGAATAGCAGTCAGTTCAATAAAAATTAGGTGCACCTATACGCTAGACACATGTGCACCCAATAGCAGAATCATACTCACGTCTCTCTTAATCTTGGTATATCATAGCAGACGACCCATAGACCGTCAATGCGATACATATGTGCGTTATTGGCCGTCCCTTGCGCTTGCTCCAAAAGCTTTTTCCGACCTCAAAAAACTTCGTGTTTTGCCCATGCCGAGCAATGCCTCTGCGGCATGAAACTGTTCTTTTTTCATGGGAGATACGTGTTTGCTGATTTTGTCCATCCACTGTTTATAGTGCCGATGATCAACCATGTCAACGTTTCCGGCAAATTCTATGTCATCTACAAGGGCATCAGGCAAAAGCACTGCTTTTTTAACCGCGAAGTCAACGGTATTATGCTGAAAAATAGAACGAACAACATCTTCCATTCTTTTCACGGACAATAATGGATTTAAACGCTTATATTCTGCTTTCAACCGGAATTCCCGCCAGAACCGACGCGAGCTCATTTCAAATAACGTATTTGCCGGAGCTTCCACGTATGTCACACAATAAAGTTCCGAAGGAGAGAGCAGAAGCACATCCAATTGAATATCCGCTTGCTGTATTTTGAAAATAGGATAATAAAAGATCATGTAATTATCCGGGAGCAACCGCAAGATCTCCCGTAAACGGCTATCGTAACGATATTTGCTATCGACCACAGACACTTCCGAGGATGAGGTAGAGGCCCATCGCAGCTGGGATTGAAGCAATTCATAATAAAAAAAATCATGTAACGACGCACGGCTTTTCCCGATGAGATGCTCGTATTCAGCGTCAAGACCGGTGTTTGTTTTGACAGGCTCCTTCGACTGCTTCTTATGGATACCGCCCAATTTTCGCATAGCTTGTTGCAAAACGGTGTTATTTTCCTCCGCAAACCAATCTTCTTCACCGATTGGACCGAGCCGTTGATTGGCTTTCGCCCATAAGCGGTGCAGCCGTTTCCATCGTTCGCGTTTTAAACGGATAAACTGACTCGGATATTGGTGAATATCGCCTTCGTATCGGGATATATAATCTTCCAGTTTTACAAGATGGGCCATACACCCCACCCTCTCCTCATTCTTTTTTATCATCAGGCTCTCGCTAACATGTGCCGTTTAATGGGAACCTGGCCTTTAAATGATACCGCGGCAACTGACCCAACCGCACAGCATATAATCCGACTTCTTCTAATCGCCACTGTTCGTCCTTCCAATGTTTCGTTTCATCCATGATTTTTTGCATCGGAAATGGTTCTTCATGTTTGCCGCGTTTCGCAATTGTAATATGTGGACGAAACGGTCGTTTCTCCTTATTAAAACCTGCCTCAACACACCCTTTCGTCACTGCGGAATGAAGGTCAAGCAACAGCCCGGTTCTCTTGACGTCGGCGAATAACACACGCGGGCGTTCCTTCTTACCGAAAAAACCGGCCTGATTTAATTGTACATCGAAAGCTGGGATTTGGTGCACCAACGACGGCAAGTTTTCATATAAAATTTCCAGTTGCTCATCAGCAGCTTCCCCAAGAAAAAAGAGTGTAATGTGATAGTCGCGGATGTCGGTAATAGATGTGAACGATTGCAATTCATTTAACTTGGTCAGCTCGTGGATGCGTCGTTGTACATGCACCGGTACGGGAAGCGCCAAAAAATAATGCGAGCATTCACCTTCCATCTTGTATACCTCCATATGTTATAGTATTATCATAACGTATATTTGCGAAATTTAACATGGCATAACTGAATTGGAGATGAACACGTTGTCTGTTTATACAAATGTCTCAGCGCTCGTCGGCGACACACCTTTGGTGCGTTTAAATCAAATACCGGATCGCCGGGGGGCAGACGTTTACCTAAAACTGGAATTCCAAAATCCGAGCGGAAGTGTTAAAGATAGGGCTGCGCGCGAAATGATTGTGCAGGCAGAGGAAAGCGGCAAGTTGAATGACGATTCAACCATTATTGAGCCGACATCCGGCAATACAGGCATTGGACTCGCGATGAATGCCGCCGCTAAAGGATATGCTTGCATTTTGACAATGCCTGATACGATGTCGCTTGAGCGCATCAATATTCTTAAAGCCTACGGCGCTAAAGTTGTCTTAACGCCCGGTGACAAAAAGATGCCGGGAGCGATTGAGAAAGCCCATGAATTGGCCAACGAAATCCCAAACAGTTTTATCCCGATGCAATTCGAAAATGAAGCAAACCCTGATGCCCATCGGACATCTACAGCGCTGGAAATTAAAGAAGCCATGGACACGATCGGCCGTCCGTTAAAAGGATTTGTAGCTGCATCAGGAACCGGAGGTACAATCACCGGAACAGGGGAGACGTTGCGATCCTATTATTCGGATCTCACCATACACGTTGTCGAACCAAAAGGTTCCCCCGTACTGTCCGGCGGAAAACCGGGACCGCATAAACTTGTCGGCACTTCTCCGGGATTCGTGCCGCCGATCTTAAATGAGAAAGTCTATGACCGAATCGATGCAATCAACGATGAACATGCCTACGAAACCGTCCATGCCCTCGCCCGTAAGGAAGGCATCCTCGTAGGACCGTCGTCAGGCGCGGCTTGCTTTGCAGCGCTTGAACTCGCCAAACAATTCCAACCCGGGGAAATTGTCGTAGCTATCGCCTGCGACACCGGTGAGCGGTATTTATCCACAGATTTGTTTGAGCAGTAGAGCCTCGCCTCCTAGCGCAAATTTTCACACACTTCTCCTTTACGGTGCTTTTCCTTCTGTTGTACAATAGAAGGAATATAGGGAAGCGGCACGCGTACACCGTGCCGGTCCAAAGATAGACAGAGGGCATGTTTCCTATTCCAACACTACCTGAGGAAGTGGTCACTTGCAATCTTCAACCGATCGCATGCTCACCCGCATTAAGTCGATTTACTTGTTTATGAGTAAAGAAGGAAGAACGGTGACAACGCAAGAACTGGTTGATGAATTCGGCACTACTCAACGTACGATCCAGCGTGACCTAAACGTGCTGGAGTATAACAATCTCGTCCATAGCCCAAGCCGCGGCAAATGGATTGCAAAACGAAAAAAAACACAGGCATCATAATCCGGACGACAGAAATCAGAAGCCAAGCGTCGCTTTCGGCTTCCTTCATCTGATTTCCGGAAAGGCGTCCGATGTCTGACATCCGAAATTACAGGACAGTTCACCAGCCGTTTGTGCGGCTGGATTTTTTTGCACTTAAGGTCTTGCCCTAATGGACAATTGTGAAATATTGTTACAGAAGGCGGTTTAAAGCGAAAATCATCAGGGTAACCCCTTCATTACACGGGATATCTTCAAGTAATGGAGGTTTCAAAAAAGATATGAACAGGCAAAGACAAAAACAAACCATCATTGACTTTAATATTTTTACACCATCATTATTAATCATTTTGGGTGTCAGCATTCTTTTTGCCCTGTACACAGATGAATCGATGGCATTATTGGATTCCATCTTTAATACAATCGTGGATACATTCAAATGGGGATACTTATGGTATGCCTTGATCATTGTAGGTGTCGGTTTATACTTATCATTTTCCAAGTACGGGCAAGTTGTCTTGGGCGACCCGATGGAAAAACCGAGATTTTCATTATTTGCGTATGCGTCCATGTTAGTTGCCATGGGGGTTGGGGCAACGATCATGCGAACCGGTATGGCCCAGTGGAGCGAAGTGGCGATCGATCCTCCATTTGGGATTGATGCGGGATCTGCGGAAGCGATCCTCGCGGGAAATGCGTACAGCATGTTTTTATGGAGTTTCCAAACATTTGCCGTCTTTGTTATGGTAGCTCCTGCCATGGCATATATTTTACATGTGCGCAGAAAACCGAAAATGCGCATTTCTGAAGCATGCCGGGTCATCTTCGGCGATCGATTTACAGATGGTTTAGGCGGCATTGTATTGGACACGCTTTTTATGGTCAGCATTCTTGCAGGCGCTGCCGTGACGCTTGGGCTTGGAACGCCGATTGTCACCTACAATTTAGCTGAATTGTTAAATATTGAAGTCACGTTTCCTTTTACGATAATTGTCACTGTTGTTTGGGTAGGAATTTTTAGCATCAGTGCTTACGTCGGCATCGAAAAAGGGATAAAAAAATTAAGTACACTAAACATGTACCTCGCAGCTCTACTGGCATTATTTATCATTTTTATCGGACCAGGTTTGTTTATTATGGATTTTTTCACAGATTCGGTCCGTTATCTACTTTCCAACTATCTGAATTTCTCGCTTTACACCCATTCCATGGAATTGGGAGGCGGCACCTTTATTGAAAGCCACACCGTCTTTTGGATTGCTTATAATGCTACTTGGGCGATGCTGCACGGTGTCTTTGCGGCAGTCATTTCAAAAGGTAGAACCGTCAAAGAAATGATCATGACTTATTTACTGGCACCGGTACTGCTTGGCTGGGTCGCGACAGGTGTCCTCGGCGGCATGAGTGTGTATAGTCACATCACCGACGCTGTACCGGTATTGGATATTGTGCAAGAAGAAGGACTGGAAGCAGCCATACCTGAAGTCTTATCTGCCATGCCTTTTGCGCCAATCGTTCTCACCGTTTTTGTGATTATCGCCACGGTTTTCATGGTGACCACACTCGATTCAACAACGTACACAGTTGCTTCTTACACAACAAGCCGGGATATGAGCAAACAGGCGCCTCCGAAAAATGTAAGAATCATCGTGGCAGCCATCATTACCATTCTTGCTTTATCATTGATGAATATTGGAGGACTGCCCCCGTTGGAAGTGCTTTCCGGGATTATGGGAATACCGATCATCGTCATCCAATTCCTAACCATCTACGCGGCAATTAAAATGATGGATGAGGATCAAGCCTGGAAGTATAACGTAAGAAAAAAATAAAAAATTAAGGTCGGCGTCAGTGCCGGCCTTTCTTTATGACACCGATTTTTATTACACGGACCAAGTTCAATTTTGGGCTGAAACGGCTCGGCTCAAAATGGGGTATTTGCAGGAATATAAAGCTTCTCGGCTTTTTACGATATAATTCCACGACGTTTCGCAAAAATTATAACGCTACTTGGCTTTTCACGATATAATTTCAAGACGTTTCACAAAAATATATCGCTTCTCATCCTTTAGCGATATATTTCCACGACGTTTCGCAGAAATTATAACGTAAGACCGGAGAATTACCTGAAATGGCTCAACAAACATCTGACCCAATGAAACATGAAACGTAGGGAGTGTCAATATTTTTCGTTTTTTTTCTCTAAATCGTAAGCAATCACTTCCAGTTCATCAGCTGTCAGGGGGCGGTACTCGCCTGCGTCCAAACGTTCATCCAAGTGCACATTGCTCACGCGCACCCGTTTAAGCGTCTTCACTTCACGGCCGATTGCTCCGAACATTCGCTTCACTTGATGATATTTCCCTTCCGTAACCGTGATCAACAAGCGAAATCCAATCTTTTCTTGTGCCCCCTCGGAAACTTTCGCAGGTTTCGTTTCCGTTCCATCTTTCAGTTGTATGCCTTCTCGCAACGATTGAAGCTCTTCGGAAGACGGTTCTTCATCCAATAATACTTCATATTCTTTCTCAATCCCCAAGCGAGGGGTCGTCAAACGGTGCGCCCATCCCCCATCTGTCGTTAAAAAAAGCAAGCCGGTCGTATCTTTATCCAGCCGCCCCACAGGGAACAATTCAATCTTTTTATCCTTTTGGTCGATATCATTGAGTACCGTTCGGTGCCGATCGTCTGTCGTCGCGCTCACGCGCCCTTTGCGTTTATTCATCATCAAGTATACAGGCCCCGGATCGTAATCGATTTCCTCCCCATTAATCGTCACCGTATCCTTGTGCGCGTTTATTTTCACGCTTGCATCGGTAACCGTGGTGCCATTGACCTGTATTTCTTTTTTTCGCAGCAGCTTTTTTACATCTTTACGGGAACCGATGCCGGCGGCTGCCAGCCACTTATCAATCCGCCATTGTTCATCCATCATAATCGTCTCCCTGCCATTTTTTTAAAATATCTTTGGCAAAGTGTCCATGAGTATCATTTTTATGGGCTTGAGCGATCCCGCCGGGGATACTCGCGTTCACGGATTCGATTACCAATTGCGGTACACCCGCTTGCTGCAACTTTTCTTCAATCGTCACAAGTGCGCGCAAACTTTCTTCAGTGGCGACACGGTTTCCTTCCAAGACGTGTTCTTCTTTCGCGCTGACCGTTTGAAATGCTCCGTCGGACCAGCGGTCAAACTGCACGCGATTTTCTTCATTTTCAAATGCAAACGCGCCTTCACCCATCACTCGCAATATTTCCGCGTGCCCCGCCAATTTACAGGGGGTAGCCGATTGTTTATTTTTCACATACGTACGCATCTCTGTTTGCATGATTTTCGTCGCGCAATAAAAGAAACAAGTGTCTTCGGGAAAAGATCCGGCCCAACGCCGGAAAAAGCCCTCATAGGCCGATGCCGGTAAAGCAACGAGCACGTTCGCATAACGATGAAACTTCTCGGGAGGCACGTAGTTGCACGCAGGATCAACATCGACGACGGATTTCGTTCGATTGTAAACATCGATAGTTGTGTTCGTTTTATCGGATACCCGCTGAATGATGGCACGGGCAAGTGTGCCATAACCGATGATCAGCATACAACATTCCTCCTGTCACATCTCATTCCATTTGCGCTTGAAAACAAGGCTGTCTTTTTGTTGACTTGATTCTTCTTTTGGTTGTGTGTGCTTGTAATCCTTTTGATTTTGCAAGGATATATTTACCAAAATGGCTGCACTCGCGAGAGAAACAATTAAGGAAGTCCCCCCGTAACTGACGAATGGGAGCGGGATTCCGGTAATCGGCAATAGCCCGCTTACCGCGCCGGCATTAAATATAAATTGAAACATCAACTGAAAAACAATTCCGTAGGCCAGCAATGAACCAAATAAATGCTTACAACGCGCTCCGATTAAGAGGCCTCTAAAACCAATGACCAAAAAGCAGAGAATGACAAAGCCAACACCGAGCCAACCTGTTTCTTCGGCAATTATCGCTAAAATAAAATCGGTATGGGCTTCCGGCAAATACCCTAACTTCTGCACACTTTGTCCAAAACCCGTTCCGGTAATGCCGCCGTTTGAAATGGATATGTAGGACTGAATGAGCTGCAAACCGAAAGTGTCGTCAAATGCGAAGGGATCGCGAAAAGCAAGGATTCGGTTCATGCGATAATCGGCCTGCATCACCAAAAAAAGGACGACGGCCGCTGATAGTGTTCCGAGAAAAGCGAGGTGCCGAAACCGAGCGCCGGATAAAAAAACGATGACACCGCCGACGAGTAGAATCATCACCGCCGTCCCGAGGTCCGGTTGCAATAGGATGAGCGTAAATAAGGCGACAACGACAATTAACGGGGGGGCCACTCCGGTTGCGAAGCGATCAATATACTTTTGCTTTTGGGAATACACTTGGGCAAGATAAATAATCACCCCGAGCTTAACAAGCTCTGAAGGTTGCATGTTTATCCCGCCAATACTGACCCAACGGGTTGCTTCGTTTTCAGCAATCCCGATAAACACAACGAGAATTAACAAAACCACGGATGCTGCAATAATATATGGGCTCAACGTTTTAAAATAATGGTAGCGAAAATTCATGATCACCGCAAAAACGACTACCCCTACGCCAAAATAAATCAGTTGACGAATAATGTAGTACGTAGGTGAATCGAAAAGATCAATAGAAAGCGGGTAACTCGCGCTGTATACCATGATTAGGCCAAACACACTTAATGCAAATACGGTTGCAATCAGGACCCAATCAAAAGACTTTAACCGTTCAACCATACGAATCACCCGCTTCCTATTTTTGTTCATGATTTCATTTTACCACGACTTCGCTTGAGGCAAAACATGGATTACCTTCTCGAAAAACGATTGCCGAGCACTTTTTCTGCCACTCCGGCCCGAATGCTCAAAATAAAGTATAGGAGCATGCCAATCAGTACGCCAAACGCTAAAATGGCAACAAAACCGGCCTGTCCGGACGTATCGAACACGACCATGCCCCCTTCGCGAACGATGTATACCGACACGGCCATAATTGCCGTTATGCCGAGAATGACCGTGGCGTGCTTTCCGATTTGCATATATTGATAAGCGGCAAATTTTCCGACTGCCCATATGTTAAAACCGATCGCCAATGTATAGCCGATGATGGTAGCGGCTACGCCGCCAACAGCCCCAAAGCTGCTGATTAACCAATAATTGAGCACAAGCTTAAAGAAAAGCCCGATGCAAAGTCCGATCACAGCATATTTTTGCCGATTCATCCCTTGGAGAATCGCGGCTGTAACGGCGAAAATGGAAAACAAGATCGCCGCAGGCGCGTAGTAACTTAAAACCATGCTCCCAATTCCCAAATCTTCAAGCCCATACAAGGACGCAAATGCCGGGGTAGCTAAAATCGTCAAACCAAATGCTGCCGGAATGGTGAAAAAAAGAATGATTTGGAAGGTCTTTGTAATCAACCCGTGCATGCTTTCCATATCGCGGTTTGTATTGGCTTTCGTAATGGCCGGAATAAGGTTCACCGACATCGCTGTCGCCAATGCTACCGGGATCATGATTAAGGCATGGGTTGTACGTGAGAACGCTCCGAATGCCGTTTCTGCTTGTCCGGCATTGGAACCGTAGCCTTCGGTCATTGCGTCATTAAAGGTGAACAAATCAATCGCCTGAAAGAGGGGGATTGCCAATCCAACAAACGATAATGGGAGCGCGTAAGCAATCAATTCTTTGTACATGGACGAAAGCGGCAGCTGATGGTCTTTTTTACTTTCTCTAATTTGCGCCTGAATTCCTGCCTTTCGTTTTTTCCAAAAATAGAAAAGCACAAGCAACGAGCTCAACCCGCCGATGAACGCCCCGAATGTCGCCAGACCGACGGCCAATCCTAAAGAGCCTTCGAAGACTTGCAGGACGAGAAATGCCGTCACCAGAATAAAAAGGATACGGGCGAATTGTTCAATCACTTGCGATGCCGCAGTCGGACCCATGGAATGAAAGCCTTGAAAATAACCACGGAACACTGCCATCCCCGGTATAATCAGCAACGCAAAGCTAACCATGCGGATCGTAAACACAACATCGCTATAGCTGTTCCCGGACGAATCTCCAGCGGGAAGCACCCAACCGGCAATGGTCGGGGCCATGATAAACAAGATCAAAAACGTGATAAATCCCGTGATCGTCATAAAAACAATGCCCGAGCGAAACAAGCGTTGACCCGTCACGTAATCATCGAGCGCATTGTATTTGGAGACAAATTTGGACACAGCCATCGGGACGCCGAGGGTTGCCAAACTTAATAAAATATTATAAGGCAAGTATCCATATTGATAAAGGGCATTCCCTTGGTGCCCGACGAGCATTGTAAAAGGTAATATGTAAATCAGTCCGAGGAATCTCGAAATAAACGTTGCTCCCGTAAGCAACATCGTTCCCCGAACGAGTTTGTTATCCGACATCTTTCATCAACGCACCCTTCTTGCAAAACCGTACAATGGTTATCGGTCATCCCTCGTATTTTATCATAAGTGGGGGAAGGAAACGAATGTCAAAATTGTGTCGCGTCGTCATGGGACGCGCCGGTTTTATCTGGGTTCCATCTGAAGGAGATTAAACTCTCCGCACTGATGAAAGCCTCACTTTTATGGTATTATTTATGATGAGAATCGACTTTTTTTTACAGGAAGGAGAGTAAAATTGGAATATCGTAATTTAGGAAACACCGGAGTAAAAGTCAGTGAAATTAGCCTTGGAAGTTGGCTTACGTATGGCGGGTATGTTGAAAAAGATGCAGCCCTTAAATCCATCCATAAAGCCTACGGGCTCGGCATCAATTTTTTCGATACTGCCAATGTCTATCGACGTGGGGAAGCAGAGAAGGTCGTCGGCGAAGCATTGCGGGAATATCCGCGTGAATCATATGTACTCGCGACGAAAGTATTCAATCCCATGGGCGAAGGTCCAAACGATCAGGGGCTCTCTCGCAAGCATATCATCGAACAATGCAACGCCAGTCTGCAAAGGCTTGGCCATGATTACGTCGACCTCTATTATTGCCATCGATATGACCCGGAAACCCCGTTACACGAAACATTACGCGCACTCGATGATTTGGTGCGACAAGGAAAAGTGCTCTACATCGGCGTGAGCGAATGGTCTCCGGCTCAAATTGCGGAAGCATTGCACATCGCTGATAAACGGTTGCTCGACCGTCTCGTCGTCAATCAACCGATCTATAACATGCTCAACCGTTACATTGAAAAAGAAATCATCCCGCAAGGCCAACAACACGGCATTGGACAAGTCGTCTTTTCTCCGCTTGCCCAAGGCGTACTAAGCGGCAAGTATCAAAAAGGCGCAGACATTCCGGCGGATAGCCGTGCAGCCGAGAATTATAAAGTCATCTCCCGCTTCTTGAATGATGAGTCTCTCGACCGCGTGGCAGAATTGCAGGAGGTGGCGGCGAAGGAAGAACTATCGCTCTCCCAATTGGCCATTGCCTGGATTTTGCGTCAGAATAACGTATCCAGTGCTTTAATCGGAGCAAGCCGCCCGGAACAAGTGGAAGAGAATGTAAAAGCAAGCGGCGTGAAACTTTCCGACGAATCTCTGCAACGGATCGAGACGATCTTGGAAGGCTGAGTGTCCGTTTGACGTGATTTCCCGGGAGCGAGCAGGCGCTCCCGGGAAATTTTTTATGATACCATCTTTCCAAGGTTAATGGACTGGGGAAGGCTACATTCTCGTGATTGGGGTGCGTGGGAACGCTCAATGAACCTCTAACTGGCTATTTTCTCGTGTTTTGGGTGCCATGAAGCTCTCAATGAACCCCTAGCAAGCTATTTTCTCGTGTTTGAGGTGCCATGAAGCTCTCAATGAACCTCTAGCAAGCTATTTTCTCGTGTTTGAGGTGCCATGAAGTCAAATTCCAAATTAGAATTGAAAATCCCCATCCTTCATCAGTAGGACTTCAGTTCCACCTTCTTTAATGCCCACTACTTTCATATCCTCGCTACCAAAGGTCACATTGACTAACAAAAGGGAAGTATTAAGGCCTGCTGCCTTCAATTCTTCTTCCGATAGGTTGCTGCCATTTTGAAGGTTGGAAGGGGAGGCGTTTCCGATTCCAATATGGCAGGCCGTATTTTCATCAAATAAGGTGTTGTAAAAGAGAGTATTGGCCTGAGAAAGGGGAGAATGGTTAGAAACCAAGGCAATTTCACCTAGATAATGCGAACCTTCGTCTGTTTCGATGAGCCTTTGTAACGCTTCTTGCCCAGTGGCGGCATAATAGTCAGAAATCCGTCCATCTTTAAAAGTTAGGTGAAAATCTTCGATGACACCTCCCCCATAGATAAGCGGTTTAGTGGCTACCAGTTTGCCATTTACCTTATTTTTATGGGGAGCTGAAAAAATTTCTTCCGTGGGAATGTTCGGAAAGAACGGTATTCCCTTTTTATCTATAACACCCCCACCGATATAAAGGTGATTTTTAGGCATGCCGACAAATAAATCAGTTCCTCGGCTATTCGTAAAATGCAGGGCTTCAAACTGGCTGTCATTCAGGAATTTTTTCCGGGACTCGAAGGTTCTGTCATGATTTTCCCAGTCTTTTATAGGATTTTTTCCATCTGCCCGAGCTCCTTGTAAGATTAATTGCCATAATGATTGCAGAGCTTCTTCTTTACTTAAGTGGGGAAATACTTTAGTTGCCCATGTAAAGGACGGGACAGCTAGGAGACACCAGCGTACCTCGTGGGATCTAATCTTTGCGTCATGAGCCTTCAACTTGGCGCGAGAGACCTTTTGGAAGCGGCTCATCCGTTCTGTGGAAACATCCTTAAAGGCATCTAAGTTTTCAGAAATAATATGGATGTAAGCAGCACCCGCATCGTCCCACTCCTTAAAGCGGGCAGCTTGCCAGTCGGGAAAGTGATCGATGGCATCATCTGCTGCATGTAAATAAAATTCTTTGGTAGACTGTTCATCTGTCCAATCCATAACCACATTTGAAGCCCCCGCATCATAGGCTGCCGTTTGGATTAGACGTGCAAACGTAACATTTTCTATGTCACTATGAATAATCACTAATTGGTTCTTTTGCACATTTACACCAGCTCGTACAGCAAGCTCCGCATACTTTTTCAACTGTTCTTCGCTAACAAATCCTTTAATCATCACACACTCAGCTCCTAACTCTCCACCATCGCAAATATACAAGCGCCACTTATTCCGCAAAAGTGCCTCGATTGTTGCAAAAAGAATTCCATTTCATTAAGTATTCTTGCTTGTTATTAGAAGACAGAACTATGCAAAATAAACGCCTCTTTTCCAAAAGCAAAGAGACGTCTACTTATTTCTTATAAATATCGCCACGGCTGCCAATCTTCAAAACAAGCACAATGAGATCACCTTGATCAACCTCGAAAATAATTCGGAAATCGCCAACACGCTTTCGAAACGTGCTCGCATAACCTTTCATCCGTGTCACACTGGTATCCGCAAAGGGATTTTTCGCCAATTCCATCAAGGCGCCCATCAACCGGTTTCGAGTAGGTTTATCCATCTTTTTAAGATACTTGGCCGCCTGCTTATCAATCCGCAACTCATACATCTTTAATTTCCTTCTTAAGTTCATCTAGTGTAACATATCCCCCGTCTTTGATACGTTCACGGGCTTCATTTACTTCCTTTTTTATCTCATCATTCAATTCCAATTCCTCTTCATCAAATAAATGACGGAAAAAGTCTTCCATTCGGGGCAGCATTTCTTCCGGCAATTCATCCACCAATCGGTGTAATTCCTTTCGCTCAATCATAGCTAATCACCATCCTGTACTTATTATATCATGTTTACAGGGAATCTGTTCAACTTTTCTAAATAAGGGAGAACATCAATAATAGCTATTCCGTTAAGGGTTTCTTTTCCCTTAACAAGTAGCTTATTTTAACACTGTTTCAAGGAATAAAGAATACTGATTGACCTTTTACTCCAGATAATGATCAGGGAAATGAATACGGCTAACGCGCCCGTAACAAATCAACTATACAGTGAATGGGGTTCACTCTATAAAAAACCATAAGCATCCATACATGAGTGTCATTTCATATGGATTATATGGAACCTGACATAATAAAAAACCAGTAGGCCAAATTAAATCAGTGGTTTACTGGATTTTTCTTGTTTCCTTCATTAATTGAACACGATCTAATGTTTTTATGACTGATGTTTTTTTACATTTGTTGTGAACCACGGGTAATATTGAAAATTTTTCTGATAGTCGCTTTCGATGCCTTTATACTTACAATTTCTTAGCCTCCACTGCCGATAATTCCTCGAGAAAAATAGTTAAACAGGCAGGGAGCCATTTATTTTTATGATAAGCAGTGTAAATGCCGGTATATTCATCAGGTATTTCAATCTCTGATTGTCTCAATTTCCCATTTTCAATTTCGGTCTTGACGGCGAAGAATGGCAATAAAGAGACCCCTAAGCCACTCATAACACATTGCTTTATGGATTCTATACTCGGAAGTTCTATGGTTTTACCGGATCGTTCCCCAGCTCTCTGTAAATACTCTTCAAAAACAGGACGCCAACTGCACGATCGTTCTGGTAGGAACATCGTTTCCTCAGAAGTAGGTTTGTTCAAACCAGTGGAGGAACCAACAAGAACCAGCTTTGATTCTGTTAATGTTTTAATCGTTAATTCATTTGATTGCCAACCTGACATTTCTACGAAAAGGACAATATCATAATCTCCACGCTTGAGTTGTTGCGTGACATTTTGATAATCAATCGCTTTAACTTCCAAATGGATCGCCGGATACTTGGCCATAAAAGATGGAATGAAATCGGGGAGCCAATAAATCATTAACGATTCAGAAACACCCACGATCAATGTTCCTGAGTACTCCTCGTCTCCTCGAACGGCCTCTATGGATTGATGATATAGATTAATCATTTCATCAACAAATGGGTAAAAACGCTTCCCTGCTTCAGTCAGAATAACTGTTTTTCCAAGCCTGTCAAACAATGGTATTTCCATTTCCTTTTCCAGTTCTTTGATATGTGTCGTTACAGAAGATTGAGCGTATCCCAATCTCTCTGCAGCTTTTTTGAATCCTCCGACATCAACAATGGTTTTAAATGTCAAGAGTTGTCGCTGTTCCATACAATCCCCTCTGTTCAATAATATTGAATCGTTCATTCGAATATATCTATTTTACCAAATGATAAACCCATTATATAATAAGGGCACCACAAAATAAAAGCGAATAATGGAAGGGACCAACATAAATACAAATCAATCCTTCCCCACATTTACAACAGGGAGATTTTTTATTGTGTTTTACTTTTTATTGATACTATCCATTGTTTTTGAAGTAGCCGGCGCTTCCTTTATGCCAGCTGCCGCTAACAATTGGAACATGTTCATTGTAGTCATGGGGTTTTGGTATATAGCGCTCATCTTATATATCTATTTAACCTATCAATCAGAAGTGGGGATTATTAGTGCTGTATTTACGGGTGGGGGAACGGTTTTTATTGTATTGTCAGGGATTATTCTTTTTGGAGAAACGATTTCTTTTCTAAAATTCTTTGGTATTGGTTTAATTATTGTAGGGGTGATTGGTATTAATATAAAACCAACATCTTCTTCTGTGAAGGAGACTGAACATTAAATGGGATATGTTTTGTTAGTCCTTAGTTTAGTCACTTCCATAACTGCCAATATCTGCGTCAAGTTATCCTATGGCTTCACAAAAAAATTAGCCAGTATAGGGGCATTTGTATTTTACGGTTTATGCGGGCTATTTTTAGTATTAACCGTGAGATACATGGAGTTAGGCGTTTTATACGGCATTTGGGCAGGACTCACTGTATCAGGAACAGCCTTATTAGGTATGTTTTTCTTCGAAGAAAGCAGCAGCCGAAGAAAGTTAATTTCCATCGGTATCATTATCGTTGGTGTGGTTCTTCTACAATTACATTAATACAGATGAACATCAGTTCTTAGCTTTACTTCACTCAAGAGTATGGCCTGATCATATTATAAAGTCAGCCAGTCATTTTTTCTGGTTGACCTATTTCTAATAAGTTTGTAAGCATGCCCTGAATCCTTGATTATGCTTCGTTCGTATTAAGGAATTAAAATATGAATGTTTTCAGTCATCATCCACGGTTTTTATGGGCTTAGTAAAGGAGAGGACATATCTGGAAAGAGTTTCGGGAGCGTCTTTCATGATAAAATGACCTGCCTCTTAAATAACTTGTAGTTCAGCGCTAGGAATGTCCTTAGCCATTTTTTAGCAGACCTTACTGTTTGCCAACTGTCTTCCCCTGACCTTACAGAATTTGAACTGGCATGGATATCTCTTTTAGCGCTGAAAGGATTACCATCGTGTAACGACTATTATAATGCTGTACTTGATGATAAAAAAACGATACTCTTCCCAAAATGCCTTCATGAGGTGCAAGATACGCTATAAACTCTTGCCGATCTTATAGAATAGAGCTTATGCAATTTCGAGGCCAACCTTATTCAAGATTGCCGCTCTTTTATGGAAGTATTTATGTTTGTTCAATCTCTTTACAAGCCCATGCATCAATCTCTACTTTAAATTTTGGTGCTGCTAATGCGACGACATATATCATTGTAGTGCAAGGAAGATTGTCACCAAGAAAATCTTTAATCACTTGCCTTCTCTTACCTGCTTCAAATTCTCCAACCAGATAAAAAACTAACTTCGTCAAATCTTCTACTTGCATATCAGCATCTTCCAGGTTCTTGCTGATATTGTCTAGTGCTAACTTTAATTGTTCTAATGGGTCTTCGGGAACGTTTCCATCTATACTCATACCTAATTGACCAGATACTGTTAACCATCTATTTGGTTCACTCACTTCAATTTGATGAACATAAGGGGCAACCGGTGCGTGAACGTCCTTCGGGTTTCTCGGTGTTTTCATGCAATCAGTCCTTTTTAAAATTTTATAATCTTCTTTGTCAAGATACGCGCCTTTAACGGATGCTTAATAATATCTCATAAATCTAAACGTTAATTAAATTTTTACAAACATTCCTTATGAATGCGCCAGTGTATATTCCTTCCTCTGCTAAAGCTCCAAGCCAATCCTTTAAAGTAAAACGTTTCTTTTTCTTGTCGGAGTACATAAAATTCCTCACATTATACCCCATTCTTATTACATTGAAACAAGGATGCAAAAGCTGCAAATCGTATGCTAACAAACAAAAATACCTAGGAGTAATACCTATACATTTTTTGCATTATGAAGCTTACTAAGCTTCTGTTCCCAATTCGAGCTGGCGGTAACAACAGCTAACTGAAAAGCAGAAAGACTATTTGAAAGTTTAGTGGTTTCATAACCAAGAACATCGTTGAAGAAGATAGCTAACTCTGTTTTGTTTCCTTGCTTGTCCTCAGCATATAATGCAAATGTGACAATTTGGGCCGTCGATCCTCCCTTGCCGCCTAAATGGTAAAATTTTTCCTGGTTTTTATGATTTTCCATAGGCCATTCCATAATCGGCCGCAAGTGTTCTTGTACAGCCTGAGTAAAATAAGACAAGTCGTTAATTTTTTGTACAACTGAAACATATTCTGACGTTGTGGAACGAATACCTCTTTTAGAGGCCGTATCGTTGAATGCCATATTATGCCATGCCCTTAAATTAACCTGTTCTTTATAAGAACCATCATGGTCTTCGTTTAATTTGGTGTGAATGTTTATGGCCTCATCAATATATGCCTCATGGGACATTTCCTCGATGAGTGTCTGCACTTTTTTTGCATCTGCTTTCTCAAAAATATTGAGCTTATTTTTTTGTGCAATCTCATACGGGATAATAAGTCTTGATACTATCGGATAAATTTGTTCGTGTTTCGGTAATTGAAGGCGTTTTAGCTTGGCGTTAATTCGGTCAAGTCCTAAACGCATCATCAAATATTCCGTGTTGGCGTTGGAACTGTGAGCAATCATTCCTTTGGCAACTTCTTCTAATGAAACGGTTCCACCTTGGAGAAATTCCTTTGATTCCATCGATCTTAACCAAGTTTCATGGGCGCCGCCGTCCGTTCTTGGAATATAATAACGGGACAAATCATGCGTTTTAATTCTCTCGGACACATCAATTTCTCCGTTTGCCGCCTGATGAGCATATTCGATAGCCACGATGATCTTGACTGTACTCGCCAAAGGACGCAATTCATCTGATTGAAAATCAGCAAAATCACTTCCATTTCTCACAATGGACAACGATGCTCTCTTTGGATTATTGGCAATAAACTTTAAAACGTAATCCGCATCAGACTTTTGCATCCAGCGACGTAACCAAAAGAAGCCAAATACCAGTAATAGGAGTATTGTAACCGCTGATGCGATGACATAATAGATCAACATCATCTCCCCTTCATTAAGTTGGTTATATTAAACACAAGAAATATCATGTAATGTTGCTGTTCTTATCATGTGAATTCCCCTCATTAGTTTTTCCGTTATATAACAAAACATTTTTACATCAACTGTTCGCCTAAATCATAGAGGGAATGTATTACTGTTAGGTCTTGATAGGAAATACTATTTTTGCGATTCAACCAAATTCCTTTCATTCCAGCACTGATGCTCGCAACTGCATCTGTTTTAAGTCTATCCCCTACGTAATAACATTTGTCCACTTCACAGTTTGCTTGATAACATGCTTCCAAAAAAATCTTAGTATCAGGTTTAGCTACCCCAATTTCACTTGATGTAAAGATATGTGAAAAATAATTATCTACGCCTGTTTTTTCAAGCTTTTCGGTTTGTTGTGTATAGTTTCCGTTACTTATAATCCCTAATTTATATCCTTTTTGTTTTAAATCCTGCAAGCCAGGATTTACATCATCAAACACCTTCCAGTTTTTCTTATATAACTCCAAATAAATGCTAAACATCTGGTCAGCTTGCGTATCTGTGAGATTTTCTCCGAATAAATCTTTAATACGCATACGACGTTGATCCTCAAAGGACATTTCATTGTTGAGGAATTTTTGAAAATACGCTTTTGATGATTCACCCCACTTTATTAAAAAATCTTTTGCTGTAAGATTAAGAAAATAACTATGTTGATGATAAAAATCTAATGCTCCTCTATTTTCCGCATATCCATGATCAAGCAGGGTTTCATCAATATCGAAAAAAATCATGCTATCCTCTCCAACGCACAAACAAGCTTATGCCATAATCTGATCCTATTCTTGAGAAGAGCTCAATCCCTATTATTCCAGAATCGCGGCTCGATAATTGATTAATGATTTAATTCTCCAACCATTGAATGAAATCATTCTTCTCAATAACGTTAAGCACACATAAGGTGCCATATTCTTCTTGTATTTTCTTATGTTCTAACGAAAATTCTTTCTCTACCTTTAATCGCATATAAGGTAACTTTTCTAAAGCTTTTATTGATCGAACATTTCTTTTTTTCGACCCAGCAAAAACACGATTTAATTTCAGTTCATTAAAAGCGTAGCTAAGAATGAGTTTTTTAGCTTCTTCATTTATGCCTATACCCCAAAATGAATAACCGATCCATGTTCCCATATGACTTGAATGGTTACTTCTATCGACATTTTTTAGTGTTATAACTCCAACTATTTCATTGTCATAAAAAATAGCTCTAGATTATACATTGCCTTTTGTTTCTTGCTCTCATTGACATAGTTTATGACAGCATCGGTTCCGTCAACAGATGTTTGCTTATCACTTAAACCTAGAGCACCTTTTACTTCTTCGTGTGAAGAAAGTTTAGAGATTTCCTTCGCATTGTAAACTTGATGTGCCCTCAACGTAACTTTACCAAAATTGATTCCTCCGATGAATACCATCCTGTTATTCAATTAAATCCCCGATACTGGTACAACTTTATTACACAAACGCGCCACTTTAACGGAAATAGATCTACCCCTTATCAAGCTAATGCACTCCGTTAATTGAATACCACGCTATTTTTTAGAGGCATTTCCTGAGACATTGACTCTCTTTGATACAAAGAAATATACAAATACATAAACAAATACACTTCCAATTATAAGATTGAATACGTTAGCAGTAGAAGTAAGCATGAACGTTGCGACATATAGAATAAAAAATTGAGCATATAGCATGACCAAGACAAACTTTAAGAAAGAATCTTTTATCTGAGATTTTGAAATAGGATAAAGTGTGACATTTTGCTTCATTTCATGTTGCAAAGGAATTACTTGAAATCCTGTCATAAATAGAATTAGGAGATTAAAAACCCATCCACTTGTTGGTATTACATAATTAACAAATATGCCAATTACAGTCAGTCTTAAATAAAGGTAAAAGTAGTCATTATATCTTACAAACAATTGTGAATATAAATATACGAATGTATTACTTTGTCTATATGGGATACATATTTTCAGAATCATTGTGAGCAAGCGTCTACGCCGAAAAGAACGTTTAAGATTAGGGACATCTATGAAAAAGTTAATAAACTTATAATTTCTTACTAAGGCACTTTCTTCTTCATCTATTAGCCACTGCCAATTCAACTTTCTTTTTTTTCCTGTAAAGTAAATCAAATACACGACATTTATACTCATTAATGCAAGTACATAAACCCAGTCATTTTCAAGCAAAAAATAAAACATTAAATATAGTAAAAAAAATCTATTCAACCTATGTAACACAAGTTGTACATGGTGGTTATCTAACCATTGCTCAATCCACTTCATTAAAATATTATAAGCAGCAACCCCCACTATAAAAAAAAGAAAGAGAAGATTTATATTAGTTGCGTGCAAAAATAGGGATAAAAAAACAGTTAAGAAACTTACCAATTTAATAACATCAATAACAAAACTATACATAAGTGATTTAATAAAATAGTTCTTCAAACGCCATTCTAATGGCAACAAAAAGGGGATATCTGCTCTTTTAACAAAAGTGCGTACTTTTGTTCGTATTAAAATGTAGGTTACAAATAGTGATACGATTACTTCAACAGATAGTTGAGGAGGTATCCACTGTAGTAATAAATTAAAATAATAAATAAAAATACTGCCTATGATCAGAAAAAAATAAAAAACATTTGCTCCAATTATTGAATAATACCTGAACATTTTTTTTTAATATTCTCGTACCCTTAAACCCCATAATGTTTTTATATCCATTAGTACACCCATACCTTTATTGAATACTATCCCAATCCTTTATTAAATGGAACGTAAATGTCCATTTTCCTTTTACATAAAGATACCACAAACGATCGCTTATGGTACCGATGAACTTGTATGGCTCGCACTCTCTGAATTCACCTGGCTGTAACCCCATCTATGAAGTATTACACTCCCCCGTGGGCAGGCAGATCATAACCAGGTCTACGTACTGTCATATTTCATCACTTTTGGGGTGCGGTACCAAAGAGTAACCGTTTTTCATTAAATGGCCCGATTCTGGAGCAGTAAGATGAGCTTAACTCTCCATATTGATTATGATCTCCTTAAGAATAAGGATCCCTGCTTCGATTTCCTGAAATGATGAACTTACATATGACAAACGAACATTTTGATTGTTATAAGGACTGTAAATGTAACCTGGATTGATGAGAACACCTCGATGAAGAGCTTCTGTAAACAGTTTTCGGACATTTACATCTGAAGAAAACGTGAGCCACAGAAACATCCCGCCTTCGGGAACTTCCCATGCTGCCCAATCCCCTAAATGATGATTGACTAATTGAACCATATAATCCCTTCGTTTGCGAACTTGAGTGCGCAAGAAGGCAAGGTGCTCATCGTATTTTCCTGACACTAAGAAATCGTGCATCGCCATTTGGGGTAAAACACTTGTCCCGTAATCTGTTAGCATCCGTAGATCGCTTAATTTCTGAATCACAACCTCTGGACCCGCAATCCACCCTAGGCGTAAATTCGGGGCAACCGTCTTCGAAAAACTGCCGACTTGTAAAACATGATCCCCATCATCCATAGAAGCGAGTGAAGGTTCAGCTTCTTGGCTTAACCATAAATCACGATAAACATCATCTTCAATGATGGGAAGTTGATAGGTTTTGGCTAGCGCTAATACGTCCTGCTTATTGTTCCACGACATCGTTTTAGATGTTGGATTTTGAAACGTCGGGTTCAGATATAGCATGGACGGTTTCTTATTCGTCCTGATTTGAGCTTCCAAATCATGAACATCAAGCTCACCGCCTGTATAAGGAACCCCTCTCAAATGCATGCCCAGCGAACGAAAAACTTGAAGCGAGTAAATATAGGACGGTTGTTCCAAATAAACATACGTCCCTTGTTGGAGCAGCCCCATGGAAATGAGTTGCAGGGCTTGCAGGGCGCCTGAAACGATGAGGATGGACGACGAAGAATAATGAACCCCTTGTGCTTGCAAACGAGCACTAATCGATTCGCGTAATGGAACCTCGCCTGCGCCATCACTATACCCGCACAGGTTAAAAGAGTCAGAAACATTTCCTACCGATACCCGGAATGCTTGCGTAGGAAAAAGCGATGGATGTAACTCCCCTTTGCCTAATTGGATAATGGTCGCGTCTGTCTCATAGTCATTGATTTTTTGAATCGTCCTGGGGTTGCCGGCATGGAAACTATATTGCGATATGGCATTCCAATTAATGGCCTGTTTGGATATATTAGACCAGTTCTGATTCGATACATACGTGCCACTCCCGGGTTTTGAGTCGAGGACACCTTTGGCTTTTAACTCCTCTAAGGCGTGGACAATCGTTGTTCGGTTAACGTCGAATTCCGCAGCTAACGCTCGTTGACTCGGAAGTTTTTGACCAAAGGTCCATTCGCCATCGCTGATTTTCTTTTGAATAAACGCAATCACTTGTAAATATTGAGGCAGATTGTCAGGCATATTTTCAACCACCGATCCGTAATTGGTTGACTTGTATTTAAAAAAATTGGTTGAAGAAATGGCTTCTCTCCTAGTTTATCATGCTGTTATACATTCATCCCAGAAAATAAGGAGAGAGTGCATTGAACTGGAAAGTGTTTCTCGCTTATACCTTAGCCGTCATCCTTTGGGCCTCTGCATTTCCTGGTATTCGTGCAGCTCTGGAATCTTATGGTCCTTTTCATTTAGCCCTGTTGCGCATGCTCATCGGGGCATTGGGGTTGCTTATTTTTGCGGTCAGTATACGGATGAGGCTTCCCGATAAAAAAGATCTTCCTATCATATTATTGCTTGGTTTTCTGGGATTCTCCGTCTATCATACGTTCTTGAGCATTGGAGAATTGACGGTAGATGCGGGTACTGCAAGTTTATTAGTGTCCACCACTCCCTTGTTATCTGCAATATTGGCAGGTGTGTTTTTGAAAGAAAAGTTTAATCGTTGGGGTTGGATCGGTTCATTCATTGCTTTTTCAGGCGTTGTACTCATCACATTTGGGGTTGGCGGCGAGTTTCGTTTAGAGATTGGCGTCTTGATTATTTTGATAGCAGCCCTAGGGGAAAGCTTTTACTTTGTTTTTCAATCATCGTATTTAAAGAAATATGGCTTTTTGCCTTTTACTACTTATACGATTTTAGCAGGAACGTTGTTTATGCTCTTATTTTCCCCGGGTTTATGGACCGCTGTACAATGCGCCTCCGTGGAGAATACCATTACTGTTATTTATTTGGGTCTTTTACCGACCGTGGTTCCGTATTTTGCTATAGCTTATGCGACGTCTGTGAACGGAGCATCAGAGGCGACTAGCACCTTATATTTAACTCCAGCCTTATCCATCATTATTGCCTGGGTATGGTTAGGAGAAATACCTACCATCGTATCGATCATAGGAGGGATTTTGACGCTGATTGGGGTCGCTTTTACAACCATTAAAGGAACAAGACAAGATACGGAAAAACGGCACCCTACATCTACAGATAAGGAATATCATTATTCCAACTCATAAGCGTACTCAGGAAACGGAGCACAATGATGACACTTTTGTGCTTTGTTTCACGTAAGAAAAATATGGATTTTACACCCAAAATGAATGAACTATCTTAGTTAACTATAACCTTTGCTGTATCACCTGATACAATCCGTCCAGTGGATTCAACAATACCAACAATTCCTCTTTGGCCTAACGATGCTTTAACAAAACGTGTTGTTAATCCGAGTATGCCTGGATATTTAGTTTGAATCACTTCCCCAGGTTGTGTGCAAGGAAGGTTTTCTCCTTCACACAAAATACCTGCTCCACTTGGAAAAATAATTCGGCTTCCCGGTGGCAACTTTGTTAAATTTCTAAAGCCCTTTATAGCAACATTTGCTCCTAACCATTCAGGCAATATTTGGTCAACTTCAAGTTTCTCAGCTATCAATTCACATTCTTCAACTGAGACAATAGATATTTGCCTTCGATTAAAAATTTCTGTGCCACGTTTATACATTGACTCTCTTGATCCTGCAAATTTGGTTAAACCAAAATGTAGATCACCCTGAATACCACCGTATTCTAAATCAACTTCTTCAGTTTTGTCCGTTACAAAGGTATCATCCTGATTGCCTATATAAATCGAATAAATTTCGATCTCATGGTGTTTACTCATATTATCCTCCTGTATTCCAAGCGTAATGAATGAGGTTTATTTCATTCATGCGTATTATTCTTGAACAGTCGTTTCTTGAATTCTTTTGTGTCTTATAATTACCATTACAACTAACCAACCAAGTTAAATGAGCAAGGGGATTATAAAAGGTAATGCTAAAACAAAGATATTCAACATAATGATTTCCGGTGTTTGAACGGCACCCGTCGCATCGACATCTCTTTGTGCTAAAAAAGATCGGTCCTGCTGTGAATAAGACCAACCAAAAACCAATTACAATCAGCAAAATTCATCCAACACATCTCATTTAGCGCCATACTTATTCCTCAAAAGCACCTCGATCGTATTGCGGAATAACTTTTCTCCCTATTCAATTTTTGCGGGATCTTGCTGTTTGACCATACTTAAAAAGTTTTTATACGCACGATCAACAAACGTATCTTCACGTCTTATAAACACTGTGCTCACATTTGAATACTTCGGCGGTAGAGAATGAAGGTTAAGACCCCTCTCCACTTGATATTGCTTAACTAGCGATTGTGTTGTTATAGATACACCCAAACCAGCTTTGACACACCCAATGATCGATTCCAGCGTTCCAAACTCCATGATTTTTCTAGGAAATATGCCCTCTTCCTGCAACCACTGTTCGAGCCTTTTTCGGTAAATACAAGAGGACCGTGTAAGAAGCGTTTGATGCTTAAGATCAGTCCAAGATAATAGCGAATGCCGTTGATCTGTAATTAGAACAAGTTCTTCTTCCATCACAGGGATTTGAATAAGGTCATCATCCTGAACAGGACCAACAACGAATGCGCCATCCAATTTATAGTTCAGGACATCGTTTATTAAAGGATGCGTTTCCCCAATCTTTAGGGAAAGATCCACTTCAGGGTAACGCTGGTTATAGGATGCCAAAAGGGCAGGTAATCGGGCAGATGCTGTTGTTTCATTGGCTCCTAAATAAAGAGGTCCTTGAATAATTTCGGAATCTTGAACAGCTTTTTTGGTTGTATCTATTAAATGTAAAATTTGATCAGTGTAGGATAAGAGTAATGTTCCTTTTGAGGTTAATGATACGCCACGGGCATGTCTATAAAAAAGCTGTGTTTGTAATTCTGATTCTAGCTTTTTAATCCTGCCTGTAATATTGGACTGAACATAATTTAATTTCTTAGCTGTTTTTGTCGTGTTCCCACTCTCCGCTAATTCTTTGAAGATCCACAAATCTCGAATTTCCATCATAACCCTCCCTCTCCATCTTATCATTTTGAATGATCATTACGCTGTTTTTTAATGATTTTTAATTATGATACGAACGGATTACGATAAGTATAGGAAAATTTCCGCTACCTGGAGGTATGAGTTATGAATATCAGTGAACGATTAAAAGAGCAATTATGGGCAGAAGAAAGTGGATCAATTACATGGAGATATTCAGATGTATGGGATTTGATGATAGAAAACCTCGATAAGTATCAATCCGGAGAGGAAATGGATGCCTTTAGGCCATCGCCTTGTGAATCACTACTCTCCTCTTCTATTCTTGATCATTGGGTTTATGTAAAAGAACAAATGCAGAACGCAGAGCAAGAGTCTTTGAAAATCGATTTTATGTATGGATTTTGGAAGCACATTTCTGATAAATTCAAAAAAGCTGGTATCAACGAGAATGAGATTATTTCTTGGATGAACAGAGAGAAAAAACGAACCCGAGTATTAAATCACGCTACTCACGCACTTCTATGGGAAGAAATAGAAACAAGATGCAGAAGCCTTATAAAGCTTCTTTAAGTTGTTTGTCGCAGATGATATTGCTATAAGCTTTTATGGTGAAGTAATAATACAGAGCCTTTACATGAAGTCCAGCGCAAACAGGATCGTGACTGGTGACCAGTGTTATTAAATTATCAGATACAGCTGATATCCTAAGTAAATGGCTACACCCCAGATAATCACCGCAGAAATTTTATTAATAAGAACAGTGATCTTCCCTTCCTGATCGATCGTACGAATGGTCTTTCCGATCATTACTAACCCAAGAAAAGAAATCCAAGATACCACAATACAGGCAACCGTAAACCCGATTAACTCAGGTGCTGTCGAATATCTTAAAGAATTGGCTCCTATAACCCCTACGGTATCAAGCACAGCATGAGGATTCAAAAGGGAAACGGATATAGCGAACATGACTTGTTTTTTTGCATTCATAGCTCCGTGCTTGTTATTCACTTCTACTGGATCACTGGACCATATTGTCCATCCAATGTAAATAAGGAAAAGGAATCCAGCAGCAAAAAAGATTATTTGAAAAACAGGCACAGTCATGACGATGAGTGACACACCTAAAACCGCAAGAACAATTAAGATGGTGTCGCAAATGGAAGCAGTTACTACTGATGGCATAGTATGCCGTAACTTTTTGTGAGCAGCTCCTTGATTAAAAAGGAATATATTTTGTGCTCCAAAAGCTAAAATTAATCCAAAGGATAATACGAGTCCGTGTATGATAGCACTAATCATGTCTATCCCTTTCCTTCTCTTGTTGTAAGAATCACGCCTACAATCACCATTACTGATCCCACAATTTGCATAGCTGTAATTGACTCATCCAAGAAAAAATAACTACCTACCATAGTAAATACGGGTAAAAAATTCAGGAAAATAGAAGCTCTAGAAGCACCTAGCTTATTCACTGCATGGTTGTAACATAAGATGGCGATCACAGAGGGAAAAACACCTAAATAAATCAAACCTACCCAGTGATTCATTGCATCTAAGGTAGGGACCCCTAATGTTATCCATTCTGTAACAACAAACGGGACGAGAATAAGCACAGATACTCCCGTCATCACGAGCAAAACGCCATATGCTGGAAACAAATGAATGTACCTTTTTACATAGAGGGAATAAATTGCCCAAGAAAATATAGCCCCTAGCATAATGGCATCGCCGATATTCCAAGACATATTTATAATATTAAATATTTGACCGTCCATGACGACCCATACTGCCCCGAAAACTGAAATGGCAACACCAGTCCATTGAATGCTTCGAAGTTCTTCTTTTAGAAACCATACACTCAACACCACAGTTACAGCTGGGATCATGGTTTCAAGGACGGCTACATTCGTAGTGCTTGTAAACTGCAATGCTCCGTAAATAAACGTGTTAAAAAAGGCAATACCTGTTATAATGATGATAAAAAGCGGCCTTTTATAATTGATAAATTGTCCACGATGTTTTCATGCCTGTCGATAACCTATAGGTAACAGAACCAGAAATGCGATAACTAAACGGATACAGGCTATAGTAAAAGGTGGCAAATCATTGATGGCTTTGCCTACAAGGATATTTCCTGCAAAAAAAATCACCACCAAAATACACAAAAAATAAGCGCGCATAAAACACCTCAAAACCAGAACCAAACATTTAGAAAATCCTATTTGGATATTAGGTTATTCAAGGGTATTTCCTAAAAAAACACCCTCCTGTTTGTAGAGAATTACAGAACTTACGTCTTTTAATATAGTGCCGATGTATCATTAGCCCCCTGGATCATGTCCGTGATAGCCACATAAATGTTTGGTGGATACTCAGCTATTCGATGGACGAGGTATAAGTACCACTCACTGCCATATGTCAGATAAACACGAACAGGGAAACCATCATCTTTAAGTTGTTTACAGAGATCAGGACGAATGCCGTATAGCATTTCGGCTTCGACATTTGGATTTTGTAAATATCCACGATCGATGATTTGTTTATAAATCCCATCATCATGAGAAGCAACCGAAACTTGATGACCTTCTTTTACACATAGTTCCACCAATTCAAGGTAACGTTGATCCAACTTCTCTGATCGGGGAATACAAATTTCTGGTGGTTCTTGGAATGCTCCTTTAACAATTCGAATTGCACCAGAATATTTAATTAATTCTTTAATATCGTCGTGTGTTCGGTACAATTGCGCTTGAAGTGTGACGCCAATGTTTGGATATTTGGCTACAGCTTTTTTATAAACCGATAGAACCTGGTCCGTTTTTCCCGACTCTTCCGCGCTAATCATAAGAGATAAATGATATTTCTCAGCTTCTGCAGCCATTTCTAACAAGTTTCGAAGAGCAAGATTAGGTTCAACAGACAGACCGATATGTGATAAATCAAAGGAGATGCGTGATTGTAACCCTTGATTTCCGCATTCTCTTATCAAAGAAATAAACTCATCTTTTGCTCGAACACATTCCTCTTTTTTGACTGTGTTTTCCCCAATAAATTCAAGAGAAATACGATATCCTTTATGAACTAATTGATCACCTGCTAATACACCATCTTCTTTATTTTCACCTGTTACGAAACGTTTTGCTGATCTCTGAAACAACGGATAAAGTTCAGCAGACTGTTGTACATACTCCTTGATATCTAAATTTCGAGCAACGGATTTCAGTGTATCTTCAAATTGTTTTTCGACTGATAGATTATCCATATTCTCACCTCAATGAAATTAAAAAGTCTTTCTGCTTTCTATTCTAACTATTTGCTATGCTCTTGCCGATTTTCAAGAATATTTTTCAACAAGTCAATAAAGAGTGCAATAATTATTCCACAAATGCGCTCGTTCGTATTAGTGGAAGAAAGATAGGTCACATATAAGCTGGCATACAGGATTATATGCGACCTTTAACCTTACCTTTATCCTAAACTTCCTTCACCCATATGTTTTTGGCTATAGTATTTACTTTTCGAGTTATCAAATACAACCAGATTAATCATTACTCCTAAAATCAAAAATGCAAATGAACCAATGATATAAACTGGACGAATTTCAAATAGATCAGCTGAAATCCCAATCACTGCCGTGAGTAAAATTATTAGCACAGCTTCTAAAATACCTAAAACACTCGAAAACCTCCCCATAATGTTTACTGGGACATTATTTTGATAAAAAGTTAAAAAACCTGTGTTCGCGAATGACAGGGCAAAGGTTAGAGTGAAAAAGCCTATAGATGCAAAAATAAAGTCATGCGAAAACGCAAAAATTAAATAACCAACCGGCGTAAATATAGCACCAACGCCGATTAATATATTGAGTTTTAAGTTTTTAACGAACAAAGCATTTATCAATGAACCAGCTATGATGCCTATTCCCGCAATACTTACCAAAAATCCATACGCACTTTCAGATAATGAAAGCACTTCAGTTGCAAATGCTGCTTCTAAAGAATCTAACGCAGTCATAAATACAGTCATCCCACTAAAGAGAATGTACACCAACGTAATGTGCAGGTTTGATTGACTAAAACTAAGAATTTGCTTCCAATCATTTCTTATTAGTTTTAAATTTACTTTTTCCGACATTACTGTTTGTCTTCTTAATTCCAAGTTCGGGAGTAAAAGGATGATTAAGGCTGATATACATAACGCAAGAGCATTTAATTGGATAGCTAAATACGGGGATCCTAAAATAAATAGAAGCCCCGCAATTGAAGGTCCTAATATAAAACCACTTGAATTAATGAAATTTCTAAGTGCATTAAATCTTTGACGATTTGCTTTAGGTATAAGCTTCGTCATGTAGACCATGGATGTAGGCTCAAAAATTGAACTTGCAATATTAATGATAAACACAAATACATAAATTAAAATAAGGGATGTTCAAATAAATAATTAGTCAATTATGGTAATATACACAAAAGTATCCTTTGTATATGTTTTAATGGTAGTAACAGCAACCAAAAATATAACAAAGGATACTGGTACCATGATACAGAAATTATCTAATGGATTCAAAGAAATTATGATAGAAACGATCGACAAATTAAAAAGTTCCGATAAACGCATCGCTTTAGCCAAGATCGCCAAAACCTATGGAGATGGAGGACAAACAGCTGTAGCGGAAACATTTCATGTGAGTAGAGATACGATAAGAAAAGGAAGTTATGAGCTAGAATCAGGGTTTCCAATCACAGATGCTTTTCAAGCAAGGGGTAGAAAGAAAGTCGAAAAAGACCATCTCCCTCACCTGTTAGAAGATATCCAAGCCATTGTAGATGGCCAAAGCCAAACCGACCCCAGTTTCAACACGACTCAACTGTATACAAGAATGACCATTCAAGAAGTCAGAGATCAACTCGTTCTCCAAAAAGGCTATCAAGATGCAGATTTGCCGACCAACCAGACGTTAAATACCAAACTCCATCAATTGGGCTACCACCTCAAGAAGGTGCAGAAAACAAAACCGGTCAAGAAAATCGAAGAAACCGATGCGATCTTTGAAAATCTCCACGCCACTCATGAAGCTTATCAAGGAGAAAGCAATGCGGTTCGTCTTTCCTTTGATACCAAGGATCGAGTGAAAATCGGACCGTTTTCGAGAGGTGGAAAAAGTAGAGTGCGTGTAGAGGCCGCAGATCATGATTTTGGTCAGACATTTTTATCACTATTTGGAATCCTGGATATGTCCAATGAGCATGTCGAACTCACTTTCACGGCATCGAAAGTGACAGCTGATTTAATCGCTGATCAAATCGAAGCCTATGTTCACAAGTTGCGTTCACAACAGGAGGTGGATACCCTCATCATAAACGCCGATAATGGTCCTGAAAATAACAGTCGTCGAACACAATTCATGAAAAGAATGATTGAGTTTGCGGCCACCTACGACATCAAAGTCATCTTAGCCTATTACCCGCCCTATCACAGTAAATACAACCCGATTGAAAGGGGTGGGCAGTGCTTGAGCAACATTGGAACGGGGCCCTTTTGAACACACAAGAGATGGTTTTAGGATTCGCTGAGAGTATGACTTGGAAAAAGAAGCACCCTTCTGTCACCCTTGAAGAAAACACCTATGAGACAGGGAAAAAAGTTGAAAAGAACGTAATGGATCAATATGAAAAGATGATTGATCGAGCCAAAGGGATCGGGAAATGGTTTGTGGAGATCCACCCTCATCAGTGTAAGGCAGCGTTATATATGGGCTTAAAGACACAGTGAATAAAATTGGGGGAAAGGGGAGGTGTATGTCCACACGTTAATATTCGTTCTGTAAGCCTAAATATCAATAAATTTGACACGATGAGTGGGGTGTGAATGACAATAAATCCCTCATCATTCGGCCTCGCCCCATTATTGGCTTGTTATTTTTCTTAAATTCCCTAAGAGAATCCATTTGTGGAAGCGACAATATGAATATCGCTCTCATTAAGTCTAAGAAAATCATCAGATTCCTCTTATTTAATCTATCGATAAAACTTCCCGACCAAAAATTAGTACATATAGTGGCAACTGGTATAAGGATGTACAAAATCGATACCGCTAATGGCGAGCCTGTCATATCCAAAACAACCAAGTTTAGCGAGATTAAATAAACCCAAGCACCTAAATTTGATACACCAAGACCTACAAGAAGTAATAAGGGATTTTTCCACCGCTTCAAATCTCACTCACCCCTAAATTCGATGTTTTGAAACAACAAAAAAGAATCTCACCTCCTAGTCATTAGACTTGAGGACGAGACTCCTTGAATTTAGAAGTTCGCGGTGCCACCCCAGTTTGTTCTTGTGTCACCACAAAAACCTTTTCAAGTACGCCTGCAGTGTATACTGTAGGATATACTCTATCTCTATAACGGGAGAAACCGGCACAGCATCAATCGTCATAAAAAACAGTATCCTTTGTGCAGCTCCAAGCTTTGGTTCCATGTACCCGTACATCCTCCATCGCAGTAAACGGAGTTCTCTGTCATGCTTAGCTACATGTACTCTTCTCTTCATCGCTTTTTAGCATGAATATATTGTACTACAATTCAATTAGTTTTAGAACAGTGACCGAAGGAATCAACTCAATTTCATTAAATTTATTAGCCCCGATTCTGGCACAACTTTTATTCCATTAAAGCGTTTGTATTCGATTATTTCCGTATCAATTATTTTCTTAATTGTATCAAGATACCTCAATCATAACGTAAGTGTCCCGATGTTACCTGTTCCCTCACTCTCTTTAGTGTCCGATGTTATTTTTCCGTTATCAACCTCGATAAGCCGCTTCACATGGAGAAGCAACTGCTTATCTTCGACTATGATTTTGTCGAAGTTGCCAATTTGGCTAATCGCTTGATAAATAGCTTCTTTTGTTACATCCGCCGAGAATATGAGTATGCCATCCACGATTAAGCTGATGGGTTCGTCCAGACTGAGAAGCGTTTCGTTATTCCAAATTTCTTCCCCTTCAACCAATAAATATTCATTTTCAAAGCTTATAATTTCGGTTTCCAGAAGATCACAGCGCTCAAGGAGCAGATCCTCGAGATGTTCGGGACAAACGATATAAGATTCCGTATGAATGTTGTTGATGTTTTCTATCAATTCGCCTCGTGTGATTTCTGCAGTAAAAATCATTGGTGCATCTGTATACAATTTTTGATGTGAAAAGCGCTTCAGCATATTCCGAGTCACTTTTAATGTTTTTTCAATATAGGCATAACCGTTTGGAATGATTTCAAAAACTGGATTTCCTTCACTGGAAAGAGCTTTTCGCACAGCCGGTTCCAGGTGCGCGCGGAGTATAACGACCCCGTTCATATAAAGCTGATCTATATGGTTGTTAACATCATTCGCTTCCACATCATCCGCAAATCTGATCACCCCGTTACCGAGAATTGAAGTCACTGTTTCAAAACTTTCAAGGGTTTGTTTTGAAAGTGTGTGGCTTCCGCTGAACATTTTGGGCATTTTATCGTATCCTATCACAGCGCCTTGGACATCTCCGATTTTTGACTCAATTGTTCCTCGAATTTCATTCGGTACCATTGCTGCCCCTTGTAATTGAATATCTTTGACACGTTCGAGAAAAGTTTCCCCATGAACGTCTTTTTCAATGAAGAGCGCTCCTAACACCACAGCTCGAAGTGGTTCTACCAATTGTTCCAAATACTGCTGCGTAATGGTTAACCCACCTTGTATGAGTTGATAACCTTCCTCAACTTCAATGACGCTACCGATATTGCCAATGTTGATTTTCTGCAAAATGTCCCCTTTCCCTTTTCGAACCATGACCACTCCGACATTTCCAATCCACTCAATGTCATTTAAATTTTCTTCTGTCGTATTCAACAGGTTTAATACGCCAACATTACCTATCTTTCTTTTCATTATCCCTTCCCCTTTAGCAAATTTGTTTTCGTAACTTTATCAGCGCCGATCGCAGTTTTGATCTGACCGTTGAGGCAGGTAACGACAGCTGCCTACCGATTTCCTCACTTGAAAATCCGAGCCAAAACTTTTGAAAAACAATTGTGCTCTGTTCCTCCGACAATGCTCCAAGAAGTTCCATCATTTCAATGTTTTGAAATGCGTTGATACTTGGAAATAATTGCTCGTGTTGTGTTTGTTCATATGGTGCATATCTTTTACGTTTCCTACGCTCATCAATCAAGAGGCGTTTCATCACTTTGAAGAACCATGCTTTTTGTTGATGATGCTTTAGCTCAAACACCTTTTCATCCTTTAATGCACGTAGCCATGCTTCATGAATCAGGTCATTGGCTTCTTGTTCATGCCGAGCGATACTCAAGGCAAAACGCCGTAAGTCGGGAAATAATTTTTCGTACTGTTCTCCTCCCATAAACTCCCTCTTCAAAATCAAAATTGGCTCATTTATGAATATAACGTTTCAAGTTGAGCAACTGTTGAATGATTTAAAAAAAATTTACCTTAACTCCCGCTTACACTTCTTCTTGTGCTCCATTTAACGAATACAGATATCAAGGCTTAATATTTTTTCGCAATAAATCTAATCAAAATTTATACCCGAAACGTTATCTTAGTAAACACATTAAATGGGGATATAAAAATGGCGATAAAATCACTATGGAAAAACAGACCTTATGTACGTATGCTTATAGCTCAATCCTTTTCATCGTTTGCAGATTGGATGTTCCTTATTTCTGTTTTAGCATTAGCAGGGTTAACATTAAATGCTTCTTCGCTTGATATGTCTTTTATCATGCTTTCTTTTATTATTCCGCAGCTTTTCATTTCTCCTGTTGCAGGTATTATCGCTGATAAATTAGATCGTAAACGGATTATATTGATTTCAGAGTTAGGAAGAGCAGCTATTGTTCTTTTTGTCCCTTTGATCTCAGCGATTTGGCAATTAGCATTAATAATGATGACATTGAGTTCTTTCACAAGTTTTTTTATTCCTTCTAAGAACGGTAAAATAAAAGAAAACCTTGATGAAGGGAATTTACAACAAGGTGTAGCGATCAGTGGAATGATTGATAACGCAAGTAAAATCTTCGGTCCGTCTTTAGGTGGTTTTCTGATAGCTACTCTTAACTTACCTACGTTATTTTACATGATTAGTATATTCTATGTTTTATCTATTTTGGCTGTACTTTTCTTACCTAAAGATCAATACAGTAAGATTGAACCAGAAGCAAAAGAAACAGATTCACGTATCACCACTTTGTTTAAAGGTTTTAAGGACATAAAATCCAATCCTTTAATACTCTCTGGTATGATCGCCTTAGCAAGTGGAATGTTTTTTGTACAACTCATTGATTCTCAGCTAATCTTGTTCTTGGATCAAACGTTTGACCCGTCATCACAAGTTTTAGGGTATTCAATGGCAGCAAGTGGTCTAGGAACTCTTTTCATAACTGCTTATTTGAGTAAAAGAATAATAAATAATTATTCCTTATATTACTTATTAGGCATTTTCACGCTAGGCGCTACCTTTATAGCTATCCTAATTTTCACAGTAACTTCGCAATTTATAGGAATATTTCTAATACCTTTTGGCTTTTTTATAGCAGGAATAGCTCTTGGAAGTATAATGATCTCATTTCAAATACTTGTTCAAAAATCCATTCCTGTTACCCATACAGGGCGTATCTTTGGTGCTATTTCTGGAATTACAAGTTTAGCAACAGTTCTAGGCCTTACATTAGGCGGTGTTAAAGCTGAATTGCTTGGGGTATACACAGCATACTTTGTGGCAGGGATTTGCCTCATCTTACTGTCCGTATTTTTAAGACTATACGCCACATTAAAGAATTAAAAAAATATTGCCTTCCATGGTTGATAGTAAGATTCAAGTTCGGACAGAGTTATTTCGTTAAATGGCCTCGTTCACGCCACAACCTCTATTACTACTTTCACGAAAAGAACCCCCTTGGAGTCTGCATTCAAAGGGGGGAGCCTTATTTTTATTACAACTACAAAGGTCGCCCCTCTTTGAGCGCTTGCTTTAACTTTTGCTGCATTTCGCCGATGCCGCGACTGCCAAGTAACGGCATCTCAATGTTGGCATGGGGGCCAAAACTTTTTTCAACGATTGGTTTGTATTTTTTACCGGTAAGGACGACGAGGTGTTGAAAATCGTTCAGTCGCTTCTTTCGTACTTGTTCAGCCAAACATTTCATTGAAATAATATCATCACTTTTATGGCTAAAAGATAAGTCATAGGGGCCGGGAACAGTGTCCTCCAGCTGTAAAAACCCGTGTTTCGCTGATAAAATCACCCATTGGGGATGAAACATCTCTGCGTATGCACGACACAGACGGTGAAATGTCCCAATGTAAGCATCACGGGCAAAGACGGGGCCAATCTCCCCTTCTTTGTCCCAGATTTTTCTATTCCCGCATGGGAGAATCGCAAGGGTTGTCACAAAATCACCGTCCTATTTCTACAGTAAGAAAAACAGTACAATAATCACGAGCAAAATCACTCCTGCACCCATACACCCAATCGCCCCGCAACCCGCGCCGCCAAACCCGCCCCGGTAACCTCTGCCATAGCGGCGGCGACGGCCTCCAAGCATGGAGCCTAATGCCATGCCGCCGAGGAAAGAACCTGTTCCTCCCCTACCATTGCCGCTACTATTTGACGCACGGCTTGACGAACGACTTGTCGCACGACCGGAGAAACCACTTGCAGAGCCACGTGATCTTCCGCCGCGAGTATTTCCTCCTCTCGGACGGCCACCGCCACGGCGTCCTCCGCCTCCTCTTCTTCCTCTTCTGCTCATTACTGAACCTCCCATTTTCTTTTTGCTATTCTTTCATTTTACCAAAATTCCTATTTCGTTTCTCAGGTCAATAGTCATGCTTTTTCGCCTTCAAACCGTGCATACACTTTTCTATTTGGGCGTGGACCATCGAATTCACAGTAATAAATGCCTTGCCATGTTCCGAGTATCAATTTTCCGTCCTTCACAAGCACTGTTTCACTCGTCCCCACGGTGCTCGCTTTCAGATGGGCCGCTGTATTTCCTTCCCCGTGCCGGTCTTTAGGGTGGTTCCAAGGGTAGATTTCATCCAGGCGCCGGATAACGTCTGTTTTGACGTCGGGGTCAGCGTTTTCATTAATTGTTAAACCCGCAGTCGTGTGCATATTAAAAAGCGTGACGATGCCATCGCGATACCCCTCTTTCGTTACCCAATCTTGAATATCTCCGGTAATGTCGATCATTTCATCCCGTTTTGATGTTTTGTACTGAAACATTTTCATATAAATTCCTCCTTCTTATACCAAATCCACACGTGACCGTATGGCGTTGGCAAGCATCAAAATGAGCCAAAAGGTGATGAGGCCTACGATGAGAAGAACCCCCGCGAGTGCATATCCCAACGCTTCCATATAATTGAAAATCTCGGTGACAAACACCCCCATCATCGTGCCGATCATGACGACCATCATATAAAAAATAAAGGTTACACCCCACTTCATAACGGGATGTTTTAATAACGTGAGCAAGGCAATCACCGAAGGGGTCAGAACAAACATCGTTGCCAATTGCGCGCTTGCATGGAAAAGGATCTCGGAAAAATCCGCATCTCCGAAACCGATCATTCTCCCAAATCCTTCAAGCACGATCCAAATCACACCGATGAGCATGACAACGAGTGCCCGTGCTTGAAAAAACGTTTTTAACGGAAGGGGCAACGAAAGCATGAACCTCCTCGTTTTATGTTTATCATCCGTTTGCGTCAACGTCAGCGCCAATATAAATATAATCACAAAGCCGGTCACGGAATAGTCTGTGTAAAATAAAGCCCCCGCGAACGGCGCAAAGATCACAAGAAAAAGAATCGCCCAGCGCAATAGCCACAGATCCAATTTCATAAGAGGTGCCATTACTCATCACCGCCTAAATAATAATCATGCAAATCCTCCAAGGCGGCTTGCTTCGACCCTTCTTCTTCAGGCTTTCCTTTATGTATCGTACCGTCAGCAGCTACGGCATGATTTTCCCGCAACTTCTCTACCAGACCGTGCGCGAGAATCTCTCCTTTGTCCATCAACCAAATCGATGAAGCAAGTTGCTCCATATCGGCCAAAATATGTGAAGAAAAAATAATCGTCGTTCCACGCTTTTTATTTTCCTCATTCAACAGCGCGATCATTTGTTTTCTCGATTTCGTGTCCAAGCCGGAGGTAGGTTCATCGAGCAACAACATTTCCGGATGATGGGCAAGCGCCGTCGCAATGCCTGTTTTCATACGCATGCCACGTGAGAACGTCTTTACTTTTTTCTTTTTATCAACCTCAAATTGATCAAGCAATGAAAAAAAATACGTATCATCCCAGCCTGTATAAACCTCGCTTAAAAATGAGGCCAATTTCGTCGCGTGCATATCGTCGTACACCGATAAATCATCGAAAACAAAACCGACCGTTTGCTTCCATTCTTGCATAGACGTCGCCGCCCCCTTGTCCGTATACCGATGAATGTTGCCACTTGTCGGCCGGATTAACCCGAGGACGAGTTGAATCATCGTCGACTTCCCTGCGCCGTTGTTCCCGATGACGCCGAGAATTTCTCCTTTTTCAATCGCATGCCCGGGCAGCGACAGCGTGAATTGATCCCTTTTCTTTGTGACTTCATTAAATTCAAGACGCGTGGACATCCGTTCACCTCCAAAAATAATTTTTCGAAAAAAAGATGGACTAGATCTATTTTCATGGTATAATATTCATTAATTATCAAATTACATCTTAATAATAGTATTTAATTCCTGATTTTAATTGCGGGGGACGCACATATGAATCTTCATAAACGAAATAAAATGTTGGCGAAACTGACTTGGGCTTTATTTGCCCTTGGGTTGATCGGCAATTTTGTCAGTGGCGTACCGACCGATGCGATTATCATCTTTACCATAACAGGAATCTTTTTAGCAGGTATAATCACTTTATTAACATATATGCAAAAAATCATTCCCGTCGTTCCTTATATCGTCACCGTTGGATTTGCCATTTTAACGATCGTTTTAGGTTTTAGCTCACCAAAGCTCTCCAATTTTCTGATCGTCTTTTTAAGCATCGCCATCGTTTCACTTTATCAAAATTATCGATTGATCGCATTAGCCGGTTTTCTTAATTTGATTTTAACAAATGTTTTTTTTATTGTATTGAATGAATCGATGTTTGTTGGATTAGGGACAGATATACAAATTTCACTAAATCTATTTGTCATTCTAATCACATTGGTATTGATGGGACAGGCCACCATTGGAACAAAACTGCAGCAAAACGTCGAAAATCAAGCGGAACAAGCCCTTCAAGGGAAAAAACAACTGGAAAAACTATTTGAAAAAGTCTCCCATTCGCAAGCAACCATCAAACAATTCAGCCGCAAAGTTAATGAAAACGTTTCTTCCATGAAGGAAGTATCCAATCAATTAAGGGAAGCATTCACCGAGGTTTCAAAAGGAACCGAGCATCAGGCGGCCAGTGTAAGCGAAATGAATGACCTTATGCAAAGTCAAGATCACACTGTAAACGAAGTGACAAGCCATACAACAAATGTGGCGACTGCAACGGATGACAGCTTAAAAGAGGCGACGGCCGATTATGAAAGGCTGCGGCAGTTAAAAATAGAAGTGGGCAAAGTTCAAAAAATGGTTCAAAGCACCGCTGATACGATGAACGAATTAGTGAACAAATCAAAAGATGTCGGTACGATTCTTGTCACGGTTGATGGGCTTGCCGAGCAAACGAACCTGTTATCATTGAACGCGGCCATCGAGGCTGCACGCGCGGGAGAACACGGAAAGGGCTTTGCCGTCGTCGCTGACGAAGTGCGAAAACTCGCGGTAGATTCCCAACAATCAACGAAAAAGATCGCCGATATCATCCACGGGATTCAAGAACAGTCCGGAACGGTCGCCAAAGAAGTGCATCGAAGCAAAAGCGCCATCGATGAAAGCCTTGATATGGCAAAGCAAAGTGAAGAAAGCCTAGAGAAATTGGTAAAAAACATGGGGACTATGAGAGAATCGGCTCGTTCGCTTGAAACCCTCGTTAAAAAATTGGAGGATTCTTCTGAAACAATTACCGGTGAAATCACTGCCATCGCAGGTGTCACCCAAAATTCGCACGGAATGGTCGAAGAAGTATTCGCAAGCGTCGAAGAACAAAACGAATACATGGTCGAAATCAACGATCAATTTGAGCAATTGGAAGCATTAAATGAAGACTTATCGGAATTAGTGGTGAATACTCCTAAATAACAACAACATTTCCACGGCGAACTTCTTAACGTTCGCCTATTTTGGCTACCCGTCCAAAACAAGCGCACGGACTGCCTCAATGACCACTTCCGGATGATCGGCGTGCAAAAAATGATCGCCATCGGGAACGATGATTTGTTCACTTTCTGTAGACCATTCAAGTAAATCTTTTTGTGATTCCCCCCAACCTTCCATATCGTTTTCCCCGCCGGTGATAACCGTTAGCGGAATGTCCCCTGTCTCTCCGCCATTAAGCACTGTATTACCGTTGTCGTTTAAACGCGATCTTTCTTCCAACATGGTATTGTTCCAGAGGTTTTGCATCGTTTGCTTGCGATTTAATTCAAGCACGTCACCCGGTAGATTTTCATTTGTATCTAAAATCCCTGGATAGATGGATCCAACAGCGCGTACAACCCCTGTATTCCGCAAAAACTGCATGCCTCTAAAGGGCAACACATTCGGCACGGACATTTCAGCCGCAAATTGCGGACTTGCCCCGTCTACAAGCACAATGCCGTTAACCGCTTCCGGATGTTGTTGCGCATAATGAAGGACATCAAGGGATCCCATGGAATGAGCAACCATTGTATAAGGCGGCGAAGCCTCACTGCCTGATAAGGCAGCGTCCATCTCGGAGACAACCTGTTCAATCGAACGTGAGGCTTTTGTTTGTTCGCTCCAACCATAACCAGGACGTTCATATACCACTGTTTTGGCATCATCGGTTAAAGCCTGTTGGATTTCAAACCAATCAGCATAAGGAGAAGAAGTGCCACTCCCCGGCACAAAAACGACCGACTCTCCTTCGCCCTCCACAGTAATATGTTGCTCCGTTCCCTCGATCTCCACCATTGAACCAACAGGAGAATGCGCCTCTCTATCCAAGTGGAGCCCGACCTTTTGAAAAATAACTCCCGCGGCCAGAAGCCCAAAAATGCTCGCGACAAGAATGAGTAGCCCTTTTCGCATGAGAATATCTTCGCCCCTTCTTTGAATTATCCATTATTATACTGAAATAATTTAAAGTTTTACAGGCATGGGCTAAAATTAGCTTGCAGTCATACTATCTTTATGTTAAGATAATATTAATTCGGAATAAATGATATTGAACTAAATCCCCTTTATGAGATGGAGGTGAAAAAACGAATGACGAAGACCAACAATCGTCTTAAAGCATTCACCGTTTTAAACCGGGCGACACAATCGATCCAAGATGCGCTCAAAAAAGATGTGGCCCGATATGGTGTAAATCTTAATGAGTTTGCTGTTTTGGAATTGCTCTATCATAAAGGGGATCAGCCTATACAACAAATCGGAAAACAAGTCCTGATTGCAAGCAGTAGCATCACCTATGTTGTCGATAAGCTTGAAAAGAAAGGATATCTACACCGAAGGGCATGTACGGACGATCGTCGTGTGATGTATGCAACCATTACAGAATCAGGGCAGCAATTTATGGACGAAGTATTTCCGGATCATGAACAAAAAATCGAATCCATTTTTAACGAATGGTCTGAAGAAGAAACTGAAGTTGCAATTGATTTGCTAAAAAGAGTAGGTCAACACATATAAACATCGGATCATTCATTTTTTTTTAATATTTATCTTGATTTGAAGATATATGAAATAAATATAAGGAGCGATTGTATGATAACCCTTTATACGACGCCAAGTTGCACATCTTGCAGAAAGGCAAAAGCATGGTTGCAAGAGCATGATATTCCTTTTAGAGAACGGAATTTGTTTTCTGAGACAATAACTGCGGACGAATTAAAAAGCATTTTAAGCTTAACTGAAGACGGAACGGATGAGATTATTTCCAAACGCTCAAAACAATATCAAAACAGTGATGTTAATATTGAGCAATTGCCGATCAGTGATCTATTCAGTTTCATACAGGCAAACCCCGGAATACTAAAAAGACCCATCATCGTGGATGAAAAGCGTCTACAAGTCGGCTATAACGAAGATGAGATCCGCATGTTTCTACCAAGAACCGTCCGCCAGTATCAATTAGAGGAAGTTTTGGCCGACGTTAACTAATAAGGAGATCGTTTAGATAAAAAACAGCAACGGAGGATTTTATAATGGAACATTTAAAAGGAATTCATCACGTGACAGCCATCACGAGCAGCGCCGAGAAAATTTATGACTTTTTTACGTATGTATTGGGCATGCGCTTAGTCAAAAAAACGGTAAACCAGGATGACATTCAAACCTATCACTTATTTTTTGCAGATGACGAAGGAAACCCGGGGACGGATATGACGTTCTTTGACTTCCCAGGCATTCCAAAAGGTGTGCACGGTACGAATGAGATTGCAAAAACGTCCTTCCGTGTGCCGAGTGACGAGGCTTGGGACTATTGGGTGAAACGTTTTGACCGTTTGGAAGTCAAACACAAAGGCATTAAAGAGCAATTCGGGAAAAAGACGCTTTCGTTTGTCGATTTTGACGATCAACAATATCAGTTAATTTCTGATGAAAATAATCAAGGAGTCGCTTCCGGCACCTCGTGGCAAAAGGGACCGATCCCTTTGGAATATGCGATTACAGGGCTGGGCCCAATCTTTGTACGCGTGGATAACGTTGATTATTTTAAGGAAATGATGGAGAAAATCTTATTTTTTAAGGAAATAGACAAAGAAGGTTCTTACCGTCTGTTTGAAGCAGGTGCAGGCGGGAATGGCGCCCAAGTCATCGTGGAGTATAACGCGATTCTTCCCCAAGCACGGCAAGGGTATGGAACGGTTCATCATACCGCATTCCGTGTCAACGACCGCGCGCATTTGGATGCATGGATGAAACAATTGCAGTCATTCAACGTGTCGAATTCCGGTTATGTAGAGCGTTATTACTTCGGATCATTGTATGCGAATGTTGCTCCGCGCATATTGTTTGAATTTGCAACGGATGGCCCTGGCTTCATGGGTGACGAACCGTACGAAACACTTGGGGAAACGTTATCTTTGCCTCCATTCTTCGAATCCGAACGCAAAGAGATTGAAAAACAAGTCCGAGCCATTGATACAGTGAGAAGCACGAAGGAATTTGAAAAGGAATACGAATAATCACCAGTCGTGGTAAAGGCAACTCGCTATCGTGCTTATAGCGAGTTTTTTACATATTCGAGTAAAAAGATCGAAGCAAATGTTGTTTTGAAAAAATGAATGCATGACAAAATGACGAGTGATACCAAAATTTTGTCTTCACCATTTCACCGGGATCAAATGTTACCAATTTGTTTTAAAAATATAATCGTTGTATTTGTTATCATATACACAGACTGTACTTTTGATCGGAAAAGAAGCGAAGCGTAAGTGTTCATAGTATAATAAGAGAAGTAACAAATTCCGAGACAGGAGAGTTTTTGATGAATCTAGGGATAATAGTAATGATTCTTTTAGCTGCTGGTGTGATCGTAGGAATTACTCTTGCCATCGGCCGTAATGATAATAATTACAACAGTGAATCCAGCTTTAAACTAATGACTATCATGTATACGGTTGTTGTTCCTATCGTCTTGATCATTGCCGTCGTAGTTTTGGCTGCCATCTTTATGTAAAGGTCAATCAATATTTTGTATGCATTCTTAATCCGGTTAGCAACAATATCACTGTCTTTATGCGTTTTTCATGCAATAAAATAACACCCCTTTAATAAGGGAGTGTTTATATATCCAAATTAACTATCTTGCTGTAATGGCGGAGGAGGAGGGATTCGAACCCCCGCGGGCCGTGAAGCCCCTAGTAGATTTCGAGTCTACCCCCTTCAGCCGAACTTGGGTACTCCTCCAAAAACGCCGTACAGCTTTATATCCTAACGGAAATTGTGTTGTTTTTCAAGCGATCCGTTTAAAATTCCGAATAGGACTTCATTTTATCCTGATTCGCTCCACACCTCCACACGTGATAAGATAACGTCTGACTACATTTTAATAAAGGGAGATAATCATGGGCAAAGTTATCGTCGTTGGCGGCGGCCCCGCTGGGTTAATGGCTGCCGTTGCCGCTGCTTCTCATGGCGCGGATGTTACGTTAATCGATAAAGGCAATAAGTTGGGGCGCAAGCTCGCAATTTCCGGCGGCGGACGCTGCAATGTGACCAACCGCATGGATGAACGGGAACTGATTCGCTACATTCCCGGAAACGGGAAATTTATGTACAGCCCGTTTTCCGTTTTTAATAACGAAGATATCATTGCTTTTTTCGAAGGATTAGGCATTGCCCTCAAAGAAGAGGACATGGGCAGAATGTTTCCGGTAAATGATAAGGCCGCTACCGTCGTACAAACACTGCTCGACCAACTTCGCCTTAAAGGTGTCAAAACGATCACCGATCAACGTGTCACCGGTCTCGCCTTTGATCAGGAACGCGTGACAGGGGTGAAGTTGGAAAATAACACCGTTGCTACAGCCGGCCAAGTCATCATTGCGACAGGCGGCACTTCCGTTCCGCACACAGGCTCTACCGGAGATGCTTATCCGTGGGCAAGAGACGCCGGGCATACCGTTACCGAACTTTATCCAACGGAAGTTCCCATCACCTCAAGCGACCGCTTTATTCGCGAGCGGACATTGCAAGGCTTATCCCTTCGAGATGTTGAACTGACCGTCTGGAATCAAAAAAAGAAAGCAATCGTAAAACATGAAGGCGACATGCTTTTTACGCATTTTGGCATATCCGGACCCATTGCCTTGCGCTGTAGCCAATATATCGTAAAAGAACAAAAGAAAAATAGCGGCAAACCTGTTTCGTTAAGCATTGATCTCCACCCGGGAGAAAACATCGGGGCGTTGGAACAACAGCTGCAAAAATTGAAAAAAACATCCGGTGAAAAATCCTGCAAAAATGCCCTTTCTCCGATAGTACCGGAACGTTTCCTCCTTCTTTTATTGGAACGGGTAAATATTGATGCCTCGGCAGCTTTAAAAGATGTCCAGACCGAAACACTGCAAACACTGGCAAATGAAATGAAACAGTTTACGTTCTCCTCCGACGGCACCCTTTCGTTGAAAAAAGCATTCGTCACCGGTGGCGGCGTTTCGGTTAAAGAAATCGAACCGAAAACGATGCAATCCAAAATAAAACAGGGGCTTTATTTTTGCGGGGAAGTGCTCGATATTCACGCATATACAGGTGGCTTTAATATTACCTGTGCATTTTCAACAGGATATACAGCGGGAAAAAGCGCGGCAGAAGCCTATGAAAGTGTGTCATCCAATCATCCTCCGATTTAGGTCCCCGAACGTTTCTAATATTAGCAGATATAGTATAGCTTAAATAAAGTTTAACAATTCGATATTTTTTATGTTAAAAATGTCGAGTATTTTTAAAGCTGCTTTGCTATGATGTGGACATGAAAGGAGGGATACATTGCTAAAAGAATTAAACTTGGTGATTGATTATATAGAAGAGCATTTACTTGATGAACTATCTCTTGATAAAATTTCTGAATATGCCGGGGTTTCCGACTATCACTTTAGAAAGATATTCTTTTATCTTTCAGGGCTGACGCTAAGTGAATATATAAGAAACAGGAAACTATCGGAAGCCAATAAGAATTTATTGAATGGGGAGACAGTAACAGATGTTGCCTTCAAATATGGCTATCAGTCAGTAGACGGCTTTACAAGAGCATTTAAAAATTGGAGTGGATTTTTACCCTCAGACGCAATAAAAAAAGGCATAAGCAAATCGTATCCCAAGCTTTCATTCATCATAACTGTTAAAGGGGGGACCAGTATGGAATTCAGAATTGAAAACAAACCAGCATTTAATTTAGTCGGTGTAAGCAAGCGTGTTCCCATGCAATTTGAAGGTGTTAATCAGGAGATAGAAAAGCTTGCAGAAAGCATAACAGATGAACAAAGAGAAGAAATGCATTCACTTCAAAATATAGAGCCTTATGAAATTGTTAATGCTTCTTATGATGCTGACTCTAATTTCGTGAAAGAAGAAGGGGATTTAACTCATTTGATAGGTGTGTTAACGACTAAAAATCAAGTCAGCGATCTATTAGACGTAGTGCCTGTTGAAGCCTATACTTGGGCAATATTTCCGAATGAAGGCCCATTTCCATCTATGTTACAAGAAACAATGGCAAAAACCTATTCAGAATGGCTTCCTTCTTCTGATTATGAAGTCATCAATGCCCCTGCTTTTTCTTTTACTAAAATGAATCAGCATAAAAAAGACTACGCCTATAGTGAAGTTTGGCTTCCTGTGCGGAAGAAATAAAAACAGCAATCAATGAATTCGGCGTAACTTTATATTTCACTGTCACTCTTTGAGAGTGACCAAAAATAGCATAAGATACCAACGTAAAGACACAGAACTGAAAACCTTTGAAGAGCAACGCTTATAAATCTGCGTTGCTCTTTTTAAGTTATTGGACCAGTCACATTAATTAATATTACATAAGAGCCTTTTCAAACCACCATGAAAGAAACATCTTTATTGCCCCTCTACAAAAGGGTCATATAAAGGGCGTCATACTGTCTAAAATTACGCTTTGGCTGTAAAAACAGATCATTAAAAGTAAATGTCTTCCGTTTGACGACCTAACGACTCCCCCGTTCTCCAGTTAGGGCTCCATTCCTCTCCGTTGGCGACCTAACGGCTCCCCTGTTCTTCAGTTAGGGCTTCATTCGCTTCCGTTGGCGACTTAACGGCTTCCGCGCTCTTCAGTTAGGGCTTCATTCGCCTTCTTTTCCCTTCAGCTAATCAAAAAACGAGCGAGAAGCTGCTGCCTCTCGCTCGTTTTTCTAATTCGCTACGATATTGACCAGTTTCCCCGGCACTGCGATTACTTTACGAATAGTTTTCCCCTCGATATTGGAGGCGACTTTTTCATCCGCCAGTGCAATTTCTTCCATTTCTTCTTTTGTTGCTTCTTTTGACATGTGCACTTTCGAACGAACTTTTCCGTTTACTTGCAAGACGATTTCAACCTCATCTTCGACAAGGTAGGATTCATCATAAGTTGGCCATTGTTCATACGTGATCGATGCTGTGTGCCCAAGCATCGACCATAATTCTTCCGTCACATGGGGCGCGAGTGGAGAGAGCAATTTCACAAAACCTTCCATCGCTCCACGCGGAATGGTTTCTTCCTTATAGCAGGCGTTGATGAAAACCATCAATTGGCTGATGCCGGTATTAAAGCGCATATGTTCAAAATCATCGCTTACTTTTTTAACAGTTTGATGGTAAACGGACCAAAGAGTATGGTCGTCTCCCGCCTCATCTGTAACAACAGAAGCCAGCCCTCCATCTTCCGAGACGAAAAGTCGCCATACGCGATCGAGAAAGCGCCGGGACCCGTCCAGACCGGTTTCGGACCAAGCGACTGCAGCATCAAGCGGTCCCATGAACATTTCGTACATGCGTAAAGTATCCGCACCGTGACTGTCAAGAATATCGTCCGGGTTAACGACGTTCCCTTTTGATTTGCTCATTTTTTCATTGTTTTCCCCGAGAATCATTCCCGGATTATACAAACGTTGAAACGGTTCGTTTGTCGGCACGACACCAATATCGTATAAAAATTTATGCCAGAATCGGGCGTACAACAAATGAAGCACTGCGTGTTCGGCACCACCGACGTACATATCGACCGGGAGCCAATAATCTAATTTCTGGTAGTCGGCAAAAGCATCGTCGTTATGAGGATCAATGAAACGTAAGAAATACCAGCAGCTACCTGCCCATTGCGGCATCGTATTCGTCTCGCGACGCCCTTTCATTCCCGTTTTCGGATCGGTCACTTCCAACCACTCCGTCGAATTCGCGAGTGGAGACTCCCCGTTTCCGGGTGGCTTAAATTCATCCAAATCAGGGAGTACCAATGGAAGTTCATTTTCATCGACAGCGGACATGGAGCCGTCTTCCCAATGAATGATCGGAATCGGCTCACCCCAATAGCGTTGGCGACTGAACAGCCAGTCACGTAGCCGATAGCTTGTTTGTTTGCGGCCTACACCCCGATCCTCCAACCAGGTAATGATTTCTTTTATGGCATCCTCTTTATTCAGCCCATTGAGAAAATCAGAATTAACATGAGGACCGTCGCCGATGTATGCTTCTTCTTCAATATTGCCGCCGGTCACGACTTCCCGAATCGGAAGATCATACGCACGGGCGAATTCATAATCTCGTTCGTCATGAGCGGGCACGGCCATGACGGCCCCCGTCCCATAGGTGATGAGCACGTAGTCCGCGATCCATACCGGAATCTCCTCTCCGTTCACCGGATTGGTCGCGTACGCGCCTGTAAATACGCCGCTTTTTTCTTTTGTCAATTCCGTCCGTTCCAAATCGCTTTTCAAGGAAACGGCTTTTTTGTATGCTTCTACATCCTCGCGCTGATCCGCTGTCGTTATTTTATCCACCAATTCATGCTCCGGTGCCAACACCATATACGTGGTACCGAACAATGTATCGGGGCGGGTTGTAAATACGCGAATGGGTTCCTTGTCTTTATCGGCAACCGTAAACGTGACGTCCGCCCCTTCGGATCTCCCGATCCAATTGCGTTGCATTTCTTTAATACTTTCCGGCCAATCAATCTCTTCCAAATCATCTAAAAGGCGATCGGCATAGGCGGTGATGTTTAACATCCACTGCTTCATTGGTCGGCGTTCGACCGGATGCCCGCCCCGCTCGCTTACACCGTCAATGACTTCTTCGTTCGCGAGCACTGTTCCGAGCGCCGGGCACCAGTTAACCGGCACTTCATCGATATACGCTAGCCCGTGTTTATACAGCTGTAAAAAAATCCACTGGGTCCATTTGTAATAATTGGGATCCGTTGTATCGATCTCCCGGTCCCAATCGATGGAGAAACCCAACGCCTTAATTTGGCGACGGAAATTCTTTATGTTTTCTTCCGTAAAAAAACCGGGATGATTATTCGTATCGAGGGCATACTGTTCAGCTGGCAAACCGAAAGCATCCCAGCCCATCGGGTGCAAGACATGATACCCTTGCATTCGTTTCATACGAGCCAAAATATCCGTCGCTGTATACCCTTCCGGATGGCCGACATGCAATCCTTCTCCGGATGGATAAGGAAACATATCCAACACGTAAAATTTAGGCTTTGAGTGATCATCGCCGTCTGTCCGAAACGTTTTGTTTTTTTCCCAGAAATTCTGCCACTTTTTTTCTATTTCTTTATGAGCAAAAGCCATTCCGACCGCCTCCTTCATGAAAAATGAAACCCGCCCCTCATCAGGGACGGGATCATCGCACGTATGTATCACTTTCTCGTTTCGCAACATTGATACACTATGTTCCCGTACTTCTTGATACTGCCATTGTAGGCATGAACGCTGGTGTTGTCAAGATTTGGGGGGATTTAGCGCTGATGTCTGAGGATGCAGAACACCCATGGCGACCGATCTTAATTCCGGAAACGCTTTTCGGTCACCATGAAAGGCTCATGGTACCTAATTTGAGAGCCGACAGCGTTTTTCGGTCGCCATAGAGGGCTCATGGTGATCATTCTTCGGCTCGACGACGCTTTTCAGTCACCATGAAGCGCTCATGGTGACCGATCTCGGAGTCATCAACCCATTTGGGGCACCATGCCTGACGTCCATCATAGCATTTCCTGAAAAATAAGCGGGCGGTTCTCCGGTGCGTGATCACTAATTTGATAGCTCTCTTTTATGATCGATGCAACTTCTGTCACGTCATCACGGTTCGCATGCAAGTCAACGAGGGCATCCCCTTTTTCCACCCATTCCCCGACTTTCGCTTTCATTTCTACACCGACGGCATGGTCGATGCTGTCTTCTTTTGTCATTCGTCCTGCTCCCAACATGCTTGCCGCTCGGCCGATGTCTGTCGCGTCAATGCTTGAGATATATCCTGAGGCCGGTGCCTCTACCGTCACGGTGTTACTTGCCTGCACGAGACGTTCAGGATGATCCACGAGGGATGAATCGGCCCCTTGATTTGCGATAAAATCCCGAAATACATTTAGCGCACGTCCATCCCGAATCAAATCGTTTGCCAACACTTCTCCCGTTTCAACATCTTTTGCCTTCCCTCCGAGGACGAGCATGTGCGCGGCCAATCGAACGCTCAATCGGTGAATATCTTCCGGCCCCTTCCCTTGCAAAACGTCAATGGCTTCTTTCACTTCCAACGTGTTGCCGACCATGCGCCCAAGCGGTTGATCCATATCGGAAATGACGGCAACCGTTCTCCGATCCAATTCATTTCCGATATTCACCATCGTTTGCGCCAGCTCTTTTGCAGCCGGCAGGTTCGTCATAAAAGCTCCGCTTCCGACTTTCACGTCCAACACAATCGCGTCGGAACCGGCAGCGATTTTTTTACTCATGATCGAACTTGCAATCAACGGCATTGCATTTACGGTGGCGGTCACGTCACGAAGCGCATACAATTTTTTATCTGCCGGCGTCAGATTTCCCGATTGCCCGGCAATCGCTATTTTATGTTTGTTTACAAGATTAATAAACGTATCTTCATCCAATTCCGTCTCAAAACCCGGGAAAGCCTCCAACTTATCGATAGTTCCGCCCGTGTGGCCCAATCCGCGCCCGGATAATTTTGCCACGGGAACGCCTGCCGCAGCAACGATAGGCGACAGAATGAACGTCGTTTTGTCTCCAACCCCGCCAGTCGAATGCTTATCCACTTTCGTTCCGGCAATTCGGGACAGATCCAATTGGTCGCCGGATGCTGCCATCGCTTTCGTGAGCGCTGCGCTTTCTTGCTCGTCCATGCCTTGAAAATAAACCGCCATAGCAAACGCAGATGCCTGATAGTCAGGAATCTGACCTGCTGTATATGCCTGGACGAAATCCTCAATTTGTTTTGTAGACAGTGTTTCGCCGTCTCTTTTTTTTGCAATTAGATCTACCATTCGCATACGTATTGCCTCCTGGATGGATTGACTTGCCTTTCACTATGGTGCGTATTACGATTATACCGTATATCATTTAACCTTTGCCATCGAGGTGAAACGAGTGGAATTCCTATTTGCTATCGCGCCTATCCTTGGGATTTTTATTTTATTATTTATATTTAAGCAATCCTCTTTGCGTGCAGGTTTATTTGCGTATGGTGTCGCCGTTTTAATCACCGTCTTGACTTCTTCATTTTCGTTGGATTTTGAAGGGGTTTTCCATGCTTCGACCAAAGGGCTGCTGATTTCATTCATTGCCGCTTATGTTTTATTTTTTGGAATTTTCCTTTTTCATCTTATGAACAAAGCAGGGGCGATTGACCATATTGCGGATTTCATCTCGCGGTCAACCGATGACAAGATCATGCAGATGCTCCTATTGGTCGTTGGTTTTTCTCCTTTAATAGAATCAACGAGTGGATTCGGCACAGCTTTTTTAGTGGTCGCACCCATCTTGATCGCATTAGGATTTACCCGGGTAAAAGCAGCTTTGATTGGACTTGTCAGCTTGCTTGCCGTGCCTTGGGGCGCTCTCGCTACCGGAACGATCATCGGAGCCGAAACAGGCAATATTCCCCTTCAAAATTTGGGCTTGGGCAGCGCAATCATTAGCATCCCGATATTCATTTACTTCACCATTATTGCCGTCTATATTGCCGGCGGCCGGAAAGCTGTTAGGAAAAAATGGAAGGAAACAGCCTTGTTACTTTTAACGTTCAGCACGTCGATTTTACTTTTTAACGCTTATGTTAGTGTTGAGTTGGCAGGGGTGTTAGCTTCTTTAATCACGATAGGAATAGGGTTTGCCGTCATTAAAATAAAAGCTAAAAATCAAGCAGCGACCGACGGGGCGCCGAAATCCATAAACATTTTAAAAGCAGTCAGCCCTTATCTTTTATTAACTGCTTTAATTATGGTAACCCGATTGGTGCCTCCGGCGGAACAATTTCTAACATCGCATTTCGCCCTTGAATTGCCCGCATACGATTTTTCGTTAGGTCTCGTTTACTCGCCGGGCTTTTGGTTATTTGTTGCTTGTGTATTCACCATCATGATTTTTAAAATCAACAAAAATGTCATCAAGCACGCTTTTAAGGCAACTTTACAACAATGGATCCCTTTTGCCATCACAACATCCGCTTTCGTCGCCATGTCCGAAATAATGGCTGCTTCCGGGATGACGATACTTATAGCAACGATCACCGCAAGCCTATTAGGCAGTGGTTTTGTTTTTATTTCCCCTTTCATCGGCGCATTGGGTGGTTTTCTTACAGGGAGCAACACAGGTGCGAATGCAATGTTCATTAACCTCCAGGTGCAGACAGCCCATCAGCTCACCATGCCCCCTGAATTATTGGCTTATGCACAAAACACGGGTGCTTCCCATGCCACCATGGCATCACCTTCGCGGGTGATGTTAGGTGCATCACTATGTCATATCGGCTCACAAGAGGGCGTTTATTAAAAAACATGCTTTTTATTGTACTCGGCGCTGTGCTGATGATTATGATGATGATTGCCGGTTGGTTTTGGATGCTTTAAAATATGAATCGAGAGGTGTTCTTGTACAATGGCCTTATATGGCGTCATTCCGTTTGCCCATCATTTGTTGGAAAAAACGGTCACACGCGGAGACACAGTAGTAGATGCGACGACGGGAAACGGGCACGACACCGTCTTTCTTGCGAATCAAGTAGGCGCTTTCGGGTGCGTCGTTGGCTTCGACATTCAATATAAAGCGATCCAAAACACGCGGAATCGGCTAAAAAATGAACAACTTGATACGAACGTGGAATTGATTGAAGATAGCCATGCTTCTATCGAAGAAACTTTAAAGCGCAAGGGTTATGCCGCCCCGAAAGCAGCCATTTTCAATCTCGGCTACTTGCCCGGCAGCGACAAAAGCCTCACAACAAACAGTGAATCAACGATCACTGCCATCAACCAATTACTTAACATCATGCCGAGCAAAGGGTTGATCGCGCTCGTCATCTATCACGGACACGAAGAAGGAAAAAAAGAACGCGATGCCCTTCTTTCTTTTACATCCTCCCTCGACCAGGATAAAGTACTGGTCGCGCGTTATGAATTCAGCAATCGCAACAATCACCCACCGTTCTTGCTTGCACTGGAAAAACTATAAGTTGGAGATGTCAACGCATGCACATGATCATCGTTGGTGCCGGGATCCTCGGTGCCTCTACCGCTTATCACTTGGCAAAAACAGGACACACTGTTACGATCGTCGATCGTGAGGACAACGGACAAGCAACCGCGGCGGCCGCGGGAATGATCTGCCCGTGGCTTTCGCAACGACGAAACAAAGCGTGGTATACGCTCGTGAAAAACGGCGCTGCCTATTACCCGAAAATGGTTACCGAACTGGAAAAAGACGGCGAAACGAATGCCGGATATAAACGAGTCGGTGCCCTTCGTCTCCATACCGATGAAAAAAAATTAAGGGAAACGATGGAACGGGCAAAAATCAAGCGACAGGATGCTCCGGAAATCGGCGAACTCCTTCTTTTATCCCCTCAAGAAACGAAGGAACGCTTTCCGCTGCTCAATGATAGTCCATACAGCAGTCTTTATGCCGAAGGGGCGGCGCGTGTGGACGGTCATCAGTTGCGGAATGCATTGCTGAGAGGTGCGGAAAAGGCCGGAGCGGAGTTTATTGAGGGCAATGCGGTGCTATTAAAAGAAGGAGCTAACGTAGCCGGTGTCAAAATCAACGGAAAAGAGATAACCGGTGATAAGGTTGTTGTCACCGCCGGCGCCTGGGCGCAGTCCTTGTTGGATCCTTTCAGCATTGATGCCCAAGTGACCGAACAAAAAGCGCAAATCCTCTCTCTGCAGCTCCCACGTACGGATACCGGGAATTGGCCAATTATTATCCCGCCCGGCAAGCAATACATCGCCTCGTTTGAGCAGGGACGGATCGTCGCCGGTTCCTCCCAGGAAGACGATGCCGGTTTTGATGAACGCGTAACTGCCGGACCGGTTCACGAGATCCTATCGAAAACGTTACAGGTTGCTCCGGGCCTTGCTGACGCAGCGTGGACCGACACACGCGTCGGCTTCCGACCGTTCACTCCGAATTTTCTGCCTGTGTTCGGGGAGTTACCGAGGCTTAACGGTCTCATCTTTGCCAACGGCCTCGGCGCCACCGGGTTGACGATGGGGCCATACTTAGGTTCGATACTTGCGCGTATGGCAGTTGATGAGCCTGTGGAGTTAGATATAGCGGATTATGAGATCCAAACAAGACAGCTGTCTTGACAGATTTTAAAGCGAGAAATATAAGTTCGCATGGTAAGATATTCATAAGGTGGTTTAATTACCCGATCATGACGAAGGCGTTCGCGTTAACAACTGCTTCTGGCTCCCTGACTCGGACATTGATCGCATCATGGTGACCGAAAAAGTGGACGAGTCTCGTGTTCGGTCGCCATAACTACTTTATGACGACCGTAATGGCCTGAATGGAAAGAGTTCGGTCGCTATAACCGCATCATGGTGACCGAAACGGCTTGTCTCGAAAGAATTCAGTCGTCATAGCTGCCTCATGGCGACCGAACGAGCGATTCGCTTTCATTTTCGGTCACCATAACCATGTCATGAAGACCGGGACTTCTCAGAAGTGGATTGTGAACGATTTCGCAATTTAAAACCCCACTGCTTTAACTGTGGAAGTGTCAACAAAATAATTCTTCAAGGAAATGTTTACATTTTTCTTGTGTGAGCCTGTATCCATTCGCTGATTTCTTCAATACTAAGATGTTCGGTAACAATGCGCAACGTAAAATCGACCATTTCATCTGCTGATGTCTTTAGTTCATAACCGTTTTTGTACAGGAACATGAAAGTTGCCAAATGCGACGTTCGTTTATTCGCATTAGCAAAGCAATGGTTTCGGGCCAAACTTTGATATAACGCTGCGGCTTTACTAAAAATGGTTTCGTAGGCATCCTCACAAAAAACTGATTGCCTTGGTCTCATAACCGCGGATTCTAACAGCTCAGGTTGAAGTACCTCTTTCATCTCCGATGGTGAATATTTTTCAATCTGCACATGATTTAGATAGATAACCTCTTTAACCGTTATGAATTTGATCATTTTTCACCTATCCACGAGCTTTTTGTAGCCTTCATCGTACTGGTCAAAAGCTTTATTTAGCCCTTCAATAAACGTATCGTCCATAAAATCCAAGTTATGATCGGCTTTCTTTACTATGGATACGGTACCATCATCATTTAATGTGAACTTCACTGAGTCGCCTCGACCAGCTTTCAAGTGTTTTAATACTTCTTCTGGTAACGTGATGCCGTTTAATCTTCCAACATTCGTAATTTTTCTTTCCATATCTAACACCTCCATAGTTATATTCATCTTCCTTTATAATATAGTCATTTTTGCACTTTTATAACCATTATATTATTATAACGATTATAACAGATGTCCGCTCCTCTGTCCCGACCCATGACACTTGTCATACCCAATCCTTGACATCTATGTCTTACAAAGCTTTACGGTTTCCCCTACGATGGTGATAGATATCAATCGTCGCGGGGGTACGCTTATGAGTAAACAAAAACAAGCACAGTTAAAAAAGAGTGTCGCGCCTTTTGCCAACCCGAATATGAAATCCAGCATCATGCAGTTGGTAAATACCATCTTGCCATTTTTACTGTTTTGGTTCCTTGCCTATCAAAGCTTATCGGTTTCCATTTGGCTAACCCTTGCATTGGCAGTGATCGCCTCAGGTTTTGTCGTGCGTATCTTCATTATTTTCCACGACTGCACCCATGGTTCTTTTTTCAAGAAAACAAAGACCAATCGGATTGTCGGCACAATCACCGGCATCATTACCCATTTCGCTTTTGAAAAATGGAAGCGAAGCCACGCGATTCATCATGCCACGAGCGGCAATTTGGATAAACGCGGAACCGGTGATATATGGGTGATGACGGTTGAAGAATATGCCAATGCTTCTTTTTGGCAGCGGCTTCTCTATCGCCTTTACCGAAATCCAATCGTCATGTTCGGTTTCGGCCCCTTTTACCTTTTTATTTTATCCAACCGCTTTAATCGTAAAGGGGCAAAACGAAAAGAACGATGGAATACGTATGTGATCAACGCTTTCCTTGTCGCGATCTATACGATGCTTATCTGGGCTGTCGGTTGGCAAGCATTTCTCATTATCCAACTTCCGATTCTATTTATATCGGGATCACTCGGGATATGGTTGTTTTATGTCCAACATCAATTTGAAGATTCCTACTTTGAAAATGAAGAGGACTGGGATTTTGTCAAAGCCGCCGTCGATGGCAGTTCGTATTATAAACTCCCGAAAATCATGCAATGGATCACCGGCAACATCGGTTTTCATCACGTTCATCACTTAAGCCCGCGAGTGCCGAATTATAATTTGGAAAAAACACATGAAAACACACCACCACTCCAAAAAGCAACGACGATCACCATAGCCTCCAGCCTGCAATCGATTCGATTTCGACTGTATGACGAATCAAACCAAACGTTCGTAAGCTTTAAAGAAGTCAAAGCGTTGCTGAAACATCCAAGAACGGAATTTAATCACCGACCCACGAGCGCACAACAAAAATAAGCCCTTCCGTTTTAAACGGAAGGCTTTTCTTATGGTATACTCACAGGGGAGGGGTTCATCGATGCAAAACTGGTTTCATATTTTTCCGAAAAACACCGGGCTTAGTTTATATGCTTGGCTCATTTTTTGCCTTCTTCCTTTTTCATTTATTATTCATTCATCTTCTTCATTTGAAGTAACCATCGGCCTTGTTTTGTTGGTTCTGTTTTTCACCGCATACCGATTGTCTTTTATTAAAAGGGGCTGGACCGTTTACTTAACTTTAAGCATTGAAATGGTGATCAACATCGGGATGACGATGTATTTCGGTTATGTCTATTTCGCACTCTTTTTAGCTTTTTTCATTGGAAATATCCAAAATAAAGGCGGCTTTGTCACTTTATATGTGATTCATCTTACAACGACCATTTTTGCAATAACTGCCGGCTTTTTCCTGCAAAGCGAGACCTTTCTTATGCAATTGCCGTTTATTTTGATCAGCGTCATCGGTGTTATTCTTCTCCCCTTTGTTATATACAATCGAAATAAACGGGAACGTTTGGAGCATCAATTGGAAAACGCCAATGAAAAGATTTCGCAACTCATGGTCGTTGAGGAACGACAGCGTATTGCCCGTGACTTGCATGATACACTAGGACAAAAACTTTCCCTCATTGGCTTTAAAAGTGATTTGGCCGGGAAATTATTCGACGTGAAACCCGAATCTGCCAAATCGGAAATCGAAGATATTCACCATACCGCGAGAACGGCTTTAAATGAAGTGCGTGAGATCGTTTCTGATATGAAAGGAACCAAACTGAAAGATGAAGTCAGCCATGCCCGGGAAATTCTTGAAGCGACTCACATTGACTTTACGATGACCGGCGATGCTGAGCTTAGCAACACGCCTTTACTCGTCGAAAATGTGTTAAGCATGTGCTTGAAGGAAGCGGTGACAAATATCGTGAAGCATAGCCAAGCCTCTCTATGTCATCTCTCCATCAAAGATTCTTCGAGTGAATTGGTGATGAAAGTCCGGGACAATGGCATTGGAATTCCTGCAAGCCAGAAAACGACGATGGAAAGCGGCCTTCAAGGGATGAAAGAACGTTTGGAGTTTGTAAATGGGAGCTTGAGCAAGGAGTCATCCAATGGCATGACATTAACGATAAAAGTGCCCCATGTTGTTCAACAATCAGAATTGGGGGAATCGCCATGATTCGAATTATTATTGCCGAAGACCAGCAAATGCTCCTCGGTGCGCTTGGATCTTTGCTTGACCTGGAAGAAGACATGAAAGTTGTAGATAAAGCGCGCAATGGCGAAGAAGCATTGGCTTTCGTGCGAAGCCATAAGCCCGATATTTGTATTATGGATATTGAAATGCCGGTCAAAAGCGGATTGGACGCCGCAGAAGAATTAAAGGATCATTCGTGCAAAGTCATCGTCCTCACCACTTTTGCCCGTGCCGGGTATTTTGAACGCGCGCGTAAAGCGGGAGTAAGCGGCTATTTGTTAAAAGATAGTCCGAGCGAGGATCTGGCAAACGCTATCCGGACCATTATGTCCGGCAGAAAAATATATGCACCGGAACTTGTAGACATGGCTTATGACAATGAAAATCCATTAACAGAGCGCGAAACACAAGTGATCCAACTGATTGCCGACGGCAAAAACACAAAGGAAATCGCACATCAGCTTTCGATTACGAGCGGCACTGTCCGCAATTACGTTTCCGTTATCTTGGATAAGCTCGATGTGAGCAATCGGATCGAAGCAATTGCCCGGTTTAAAGAGAAGGGTTGGTTTAAATAAGACGCAAGGATTTATGAAACAGTTCTTCCATGAGAATCGGGGTATTTACATCCCTTTTGTACACAGGGTATAATTAACGCGTATGTTGCAATTAAAATGGGATGTGTGTAGGTATGCCTAATATTGGAGATAGAGTGAAAAAATAGCTGGACAAAGGCCTGTCATTATCAGAGGTCTCGGAACGTTCGGGAGTGGCGAAATCGTATCTAAGCTCACTAGAGCGCTCTCTTCAGTCGAACCCTTCCATTGATCCCGTTCAGAAAATTGCCGATGTTCTAGGTGTATCCCTCGAAACATTAATTGTAGAGCATCAACCGATTACCGATGAACCGTTAGATCCCGAATGGTTAAAACTAGCGCAAGAAGCGATGAATTCGGGAATTAGCAAACCTAAGGGATTACATTGAATTAACAAAATGGAAAAAACGAAAACGAACAATAGAGGTAAAAAGAGTGCTGCACTCCAACACGGCACTCTTTTTTATGTATTACATATATCCTCACAACCGCCCCAGCCGTTGCCAAATAAAATAAAGCATAAAACGAAAAACCTCTTCCCGCTCCGGCTCACTGAAAATTTCGTGGTATAGTCCGCGCCATTCACGCAAAGCACGATCCTCAAGCCGCAACCGGTTGAACCATTCATGCGTTACCCGCTTATCAACGAGATAATCTTCCCCCGATTGCAAGGTGAGCAACGGGACGTTCGGAAATTGGTAGGCATGTTCCAAACTCGTCTTCATCGCTTTCGCCAACTCTTGATACCAACGGACGGTTACATGATGAACGTACAATTCATCTTTTAACAACTCTCTTTTCGTTTCTTCGTCTCGAGTCACTTGCTCCACACGGATCCCGGTTTTCATGCTAAACGTTGGGATAACTTTGTGCAAGCCTCTGGCAAGCAATGTCGACCCTTTCTTCGGCGGATCATAGAGATGCAAACATGGCGAAGACAATATCACACCTCGAACAGGCAGTTGTTTTTCCATCATTGTTCGGATAACACCAAGGCCTCCAAGGCTATGCCCGAAAAGAAAGACGGGCAAATTGTAAACGGCTGCTTCTTTATACCAATGATGAATGGAATCAATATATTGGTTAAAATGGTCAATATGCCCTCTTTTGCCTCGTGTCCTTCCGAAACCGGGAAGATCCCCTGCAACGACATGAAAATGTTCTTTGTTTAATCGTTCAATGAGCCATTGATAGCGACCATAATGTTCCCCTGCTCCGTGAACGATAACAATGACACCGATCGGATTCTCACATTTCCATATTCGCATAATTGTTCTCCCTCCCTTGAATCAAAACATTCCCTTCCCTTATTACACCATATGTCGACAGCTTTTTCACGCCAAAAAATATGTGAAAGGTATGTATTTTCCATTTCTGATATAATCAACTGAAGGGGGAAACCCTTCTCACACATAGCAAAGGAGGCAAGCATAATGATCATCTATCCGTATGATGATAGACTCCCCGAAATTGCAAAAAGCTGTTATATCGCCGATGGTGTTGTCGTCACCGGCGATGTATCGATTGGGAGTGACAGCAGCATATGGTTTCACACGGTGATTCGGGGCGATGTCGCCCCAACCGTTATTGGCGATCGCGTCAATATACAGGATCAATGCATGCTTCATCAAAGTCCTGCACAACCTTTAACTATTGAAGATGATGTTTCCGCCGGGCATCAAGTTGTGTTACACGGATGCACGATCCGGCAAAAAGCATTGATCGGCATGAAAGCAACAGTGCTCGATGGTGCCGAAGTTGGTGAAGAAGCGTTTGTCGCCGCAGGCGCACTCGTCACACCCGGAACGAAAATCCCGCCGCGCACACTCGCGATGGGAAGCCCGGCACGAGTCGTTCGTGACCTAAATGAGGATGATCTCGAGGAAATGAAACGTGTGCGCGAAGCATACGTAGCGCGCGGGAAAACCTATGCAAAAGCATCAAGGCAAACGTAAAAAAATACATAGAAAAGAGGGTAACAGATGACGACATTCCAAGAGCAAATCGAAAGCTATGCAGATATCGCTTTAAACGTCGGCGTTAACATTCAAAAAGGGCAAACACTCTTCATACGTTCGCCATTGTTTGCCGCTGATTTCGTTCGCATCGTGGCGAAAAAAGCATACGAAGCAGGCGCAAAACACGTTCGTGTCGATTGGAGCGATGAAGAACTTACACGCTTAAAATTTGAGCTTGCTCCCGAAGAAGCGTTTTCCGAATTTCCGGACTGGCACGCGCGGGCAATGGAAGAGGAAGCGGAAAATAACGCCGCTTTTTTAACCATTACCGGCGGTGATCCCGACTTGCTGAAAGGGATTGACCCTGAAAGAGTTTCTACTGCCAATAAAACGAGCGGGAAAGCGATGGAAGGGTTTCGGAGCTACATTCAATCGGACAAAGTGAGTTGGTCCATCGTTGCCGTGCCTTCCGTAAAATGGGCAGAAAGAGTATTTCCGGAAGCTGAAGGGGAAGAGGCCGTCTCCAAACTCTGGCAAGCGATATTTGACGCAACCCGGGTGAACGAACCCGACGCTGTTACTGCTTGGCAGGAGCATCTGAAAACGTTGGACGAAAAAATGGAAGCCCTAAACACTAAACATTTCCACGCTCTGCACTATACAGCGGAAGGAACCGATTTGACGATTGAACTCCCTGAAACGCACCTCTGGGCGTCCGGTGGAAGCGTCAGCAAAGCAGGCGTAAACTTCGTCGCCAACATCCCGACCGAAGAAGTTTTTACTGCCGCTAAGAAAAAAGGCGTAAACGGAAAAGTTTCCAGTAAAAAACCACTCAACTATGGGGGAACCTTGATCAGCGACTTTACGTTAACGTTTGAAAACGGGAAAGTGATCGATTTTGAAGCAAAAGAAGGCGAAGAAACGTTGCAACGATTGCTGGAAGGCGATGACGGTGCTTCTTATATCGGAGAAGTTGCCCTTGTCCCACACCGTTCCCCCATTTCAGACACAAACATTATTTTCTTTAACACGCTGTTCGATGAGAATGCCTCCAATCATCTCGCTTTAGGGAGTGCCTACGCGTTCAACATTGAAGGCGGCAAGGACATGGAAAAAGAAGAATTGGAGGAAAAGGGCCTAAATACAAGCATCACCCATGTTGATTTTATGGTCGGAGATGCGGATATGGACATCGACGGCATTCATAAAGACGGCACACAAGAGCCCGTTTTCCGAAACGGGGACTGGGCCTTTTAGAAAAACTTGACTTATCGCCAAGGATGGCGAAAGTCAAAGTCTTTTCTGATAGTGTTAATAGCCAAAAAACACCGTTGGAACGAAACGTTCTCAACGGTATTTTTTCGCTTATTTCGCTTCCGCCACAAAAGCATCTTCTTTAAGCAACGCGGCTTTATCGGTACGCTCCCAAGGAAGATCAACATCCGTTCGTCCAAAATGGCCGTAAGCAGCGGTCTTACCATATATTGGACGCCGCAAACCTAGCATATGAATGATACCGGCCGGACGAAGATCAAAATGTTTCTCCACGAGTTGCAAAAGAATGCTCTCTTTCACTTTACCGGTTCCAAACGTATCAATGGAAATGGAAACCGGGCGGGCGACGCCGATCGCGTAAGCAATTTGCACTTCACATTTTTTTGCAAGTCCGGCGGCAACAATATTTTTCGCGACATACCTGGCTGCATAGGAAGCAGAGCGATCCACTTTTGTCGCGTCTTTCCCGGAAAAAGCACCTCCGCCATGGCGCGCGATGCCGCCATACGTATCTACGATGATTTTCCTGCCAGTAAGCCCTGCATCTCCTTGCGGACCGCCAATCACAAATCGGCCGGTCGGATTAATAAAAATATTGGTTGCTTCGTCAATCAAATGCTCCGGAACCACTTCCAAGATAACGTTGGCCATTATTTCTTTTTCAAGCTTCGCCATCGTCACTTCCGATTGATGCTGTGCGGAAATAACGATCGTATCGACACGCAGCGGCCGGTTCCCTTCATCGTATTCAATTGTTACCTGCGTCTTTCCATCCGGACGCAAAAAAGGAATCGTCCCGTCTTTTCGCACTTTTGACAGACGCCGGGCCAATTGGTGCGCCAAAAAAATCGGTAATGGCATATACTCTTCGGTTTCATCATCGGCATAACCAAACATTAAGCCTTGGTCTCCGGCACCGATTGCCTCAATTTCTTCCTCGGACATTTTGCCTTCCCGAGATTCCAAAGCAGTGTTAACCCCTTGGGCAATATCGGGCGATTGTTCATCAATTGCGGTCATCACTGCACACGTGTCGGCATCAAGTCCGAATTTTGCACGTGTATAACCGATATCTTTCAACGTATCCCTAGTAACCTTGGAAATATCGACATAGGTCGTCGTCGTAATCTCCCCTGTCACCAGGATCATTCCTGTATTTGCCACCGTCTCACAAGCAACGCGGGCATTTGGGTCTTTTTTTAATATTTCATCCAGAATCCGATCGGAAATCTGGTCACAAATTTTATCCGGATGGCCTTCCGTAACTGATTCAGACGTAAAAAGTCTGCGTCCATTCGCTTCCATCGTGCCTCCTCCTTCGATGATCTGTTCTATATGTGTAGTGGATGGATTTAAAAAAACCCCTGATTCCCGAGGGAAAAGGGGTCATCGTTCATCACCTTTTTCGCCTCTTATCTTGCAAAGCAGTGATCGCTTTGCCAGGTTGGCACCTTTCCCCGCCGGGGATGGTTGCTGGGCTTCCAAGGGCCTGTCCCTCCACCTACTCTTGATAAGAGCGTACCTTAATACCAGCCGCATCAAAGTCGCAATCATTATTTCCATATGATTTTAACACAGTCATGTCGAGAAATAAAGATATGGGATTAAGCTGTCAGGATAAACTCAAAGTACAACAATTTATTAATCGAAATAAGCTTCGTCTTTCCACTTAGTCATCCCCAAACTTTGATTCACTTGTTCCTCTCAGCATAGCTTGACCTCCGTTTGAGGGATTACTTTGGTTCACTTGTTCCTCTCAGTGTAGCCCGGCATCCGTTTGAGGGATTACTTTGGTTCACTTGTTCCTCTCAGCGTAGCTTGACTTCCGTTTGAGGGATTACTTTGGTTCACTTGTTCCTCTCAGCGTAGCCCGGCATCCGTTTGAGGGATTACTTTGGTTCACTTGTTCCTCTCAGCGTAGCTTGACTTCCGTTTGAGGGATTACTTTGGTTCACTTGTTCCTCTCAGCGTAGCCCGGCATCCGTTTGGGGGATTACTTGTGACCAGAATGTCCCCACCAAACGAAGATAGCGCTATTTCGAAAGGGCTCGGAAGCGAGATGTAATCCCCAAAATGAGGGAATAGATATTTTTGCGTCTCCGGCTCATCGACACAGTGCTTGTAGACGAGACCTTCATTAAGGTGTGCCAAAGAATGCGTGAATTTGATCGTCATCGGAAACACTATGGAGACCGAAAGGTACATGTTCATCTGTGTAGGGCTTCATAAACGGGGCATGGCGATCGAAAAACATTGTGTCATACGTGTTCGGGCACAGCACCATACACGATTCATGGTGACCGAAACGAACGACGAAACAGGATTTCGAACTCCGAGAAAGTGCTCCACACACACGTGACAACCTCGTCTGATTGATTTTCAAATTCCCAAGTAACATTTCATTCGCAGACACAAATTTTTTACATAAAAATAGTATAGACTATATGATAAAATGTGTTATACTAATTGCATCTAATCTTAATTACATGCCCTCAGCTTAGCACAGAAAGGATTTTGCCGATTATGAGTACCGTTTCATTTGTATCAGCCTTAGATCATCTTTTAAACCAAAGACAGGCCGAATTCGATCTTCCCGAGCCTAGATTAGTGGAAAGGGCACTTGCACGCGATGAGGGCATTCTCACGAAAGCCGGTGCTTTTGCGGCGACGACGGGGGCATATACCGGCCGCTCTCCTAAAGATAAATTTATCGTCGATGAACCTTCGATCCACGAAGACATCGACTGGGGACCGGTAAATGCGCCGATTGACCGTGACGTGTTTTCTGCGCTTTATCGCAAGGTGCTTCATTATCTTGGGCAACAAGAAGCGATTTTTGTTACCCACGGCTATGCCGGAAAAGATCAAAGTTATCGTTTGCCGCTCAAAGTTGTTAATGAATATGCGTGGCACAATTTATTTGCCCGTCAATTGTTTATTCGTCCGGAAATCGGTGAAGATCCCGCTGCAGAGGATAGCTTCACCATCGTCTCCGCCCCCGGATTCAAAGCAGATCCAAACGTAGATGGAACCCGGTCTGAAGCATTCGTTCTTATTTCTTTTGAAGAAAAAGTGATTCTCATAGGCGGTACGGAATATGCCGGCGAAATGAAAAAATCAATTTTTTCCGTGATGAATTATCTTTTGCCTGCACGGGAAGTGATGCCGATGCATTGCTCGGCCAATACCGGAAAAGAAGGGGATGTCGCCCTATTTTTCGGTTTATCAGGAACAGGGAAAACAACGCTTTCCGCTGATCCCAATCGCTTTCTGATCGGAGATGACGAACACGGCTGGTCCGAAAACGGTATTTTTAACATTGAAGGAGGCTGTTATGCAAAGACCATCAAGCTCTCCGAGGAAAAAGAACCGGACATCTACCATGCCATCCGTTTTGGAGCGGTCTTGGAGAACGTCGTCGTGGACGAAGACACGCGTATGCCGGATTATGATGACACGTATTACACAGAAAACACACGCGCTGCTTACCCGATTGAGCACATCGACAATATGCTTCCGCAGGGAAAAGCAGGCCATCCGAACACGATCATTTTCCTTACGGCTGACGCATTCGGCGTGCTCCCTCCAATCAGCAAATTGACGAAAGAGCAAGCAATGTACCATTTTCTGAGTGGTTACACGAGTAAGCTCGCGGGTACGGAACGGGGCATTACCGAACCGGAAGCCACATTCTCCAGTTGCTTTGGCGCACCGTTTTTGCCACGTCACGCATCTGTATACGCAGAAATGCTTGGCGAAAAAATCGATACACATGACGCCAACGTTTTCCTTATCAACACCGGATGGACCGGCGGGAGCTATGGAACGAGCGAGCGCATCGATTTGGCGTACACGAGAGCAATGGTGCAAGCGGCGCTTGAGGGAGAACTAAATCAGGTAGAATCCGTTATGGATCCTATTTTCGGCCTCCATGTTCCCACTCGCTGCCCGGGTGTTCCCGACAACGTTTTACAACAACGTGAAACATGGAATGACCTGGAAGAGTACGAGCGAAAAGCAAAAGAGCTGGCCGCGAAATTCCACCGCAATTTTGAACGATTTACACATGTCCCGGAAAACATCCGAAATGCCGGGCCGCTTGTTTAAAACCGTGCGAAAGGTTTTTGCCTTTCCTCGGTTTTTTCTTTTATCCTTTTAACTTCTCCGATATTACAGGTTTTGAGGGAAAAATTTTCGGCAGCCCTTACATAATGATAATAGTAAATGCATTTAATGCATTTAATGCACTTTAAGTTATAGAAGTGTGGTCTAACTCGGAGCAGCCGTCAAGGCCGAGAATCTAATGAAATGAAAATCTTCTGTCATCAATTGACCGGTTCGGATGACTAGTATATTCAATATGGGAGAAGATCACAAACAAAGCACGTTCTGCTTGGAAGTAAAAGTAACTGCGGATTAAATCTACACAGAAAGTTAGAGTGGCTAGCAAACTTGGAGGCCAAAAGACTTTAAAACTGTTTACAAGGGAAAATGTGACGCGCCACCTTGTAAGTTAGTGGGAAAGGGACGAGAACAGCTATCAAAGAAGACCAACCATATTGGTTAAAACCGAAATTGGATTGGATGGAGGATTTAGAATTGCCGCATGAGTCCGTAGTAGCAAAGAGGAAAGGATAATGCCTTGCTAGTATAGCGGATCAGTATTTATGGGTAAGAGGTTATTTTTGTGCAACAGCAGGAAATGTCACGGAAGAAAACATTAGAAATCACATCGAAAACAAACCAATGAGAAGAGGAACGATATATTCAGAATTGATGATTGAGCTCCAGTCAAAAGGCATATGCTTGACCATAAGACTGCCAGCAGATTTCAGTCTAAAAAGTGGGACATTTATGCCCAAACCCACCTGTTTTAGCAGATGGTCGTCTAAAGGGTAGAAATGTTTGCTCCACCCCAGAAATGATGAGAAGTTGACAATACTACTGAAGGAATACTGAACATGATTTATGATTATGGTTCAGTATACATAAACAATAATAATTTACCTAACCATCATTATATTCTAATAAATGTTATCGTGAGTAATCCATCTAGCAGTCGTCAACGGAGACTAGACGATTAGAAAAAGGTTCGTATGACCTTTTTCCAATCATCCATCCAAAGTTGTACTATATCCTTATTTTTCCTTCATATCAAAATATTCTCTGCAATGGAGTCATCTAGATAATTCAATGGTATTTATAAAACCCTTCCCCGGATTTACGGCCTAATTTTCCGGCTTTCACATATTTGATGAGGAGCGGACAAGGGCGGTATTTTTCGCCGAGCGTTTCATACAAATAGTTCATGTTACGTAGGCGGCTATCGAGGCCAACGAGGTCTGCCAATTCAAGCGGCCCCATCGGGTGGTTCAAACCGAGTTTAAGCGCTTTGTCGATATCTTCGGCTGAGGCGACACCTTCCATGTACATGTTCATTGCCTCGTTTCCGATCAGACAGTTCATGCGGCTCGTCACAAACCCCGGAAATTCATTGACTTCCACCGTTTCCTTGTTCATTTTTTCCCCGAGATCTTGCACAATCCGTACCGTTTCTTCGGAAGTATCCAATCCCTTGATCATCTCTATCAGCTTCATTTTGTGAACCGGATTGAAAAAATGCATGGCAATTACTTTCTCCGGGCGATGCGTCGCCGCGCCGATCTCGGTCGGGCTGAGCGTTGATGTATTTGTCGCCAAAACGGTATGGTTCGGGCAATGCTCATCAAGCTGCCGGAAAATCTTCACCTTTAACGGGATTTCTTCCAACACTGCTTCAATAACGACGTCTGCCTCGCACACAGCTTCCCGCAGATTATTTTCATAAACTATTTGTCGCTTCGCTACTTCCGCCTGATCGCCATCAATAAAGCCTCTATCTGTACTTTTTTGCAATAATTCCTCAATCGCTCCCCGTCCCTGTTCAAGGTTGGCTTCATCGATATCATAGATTTTTACCCGGAAGCCGCTCAAAGCAGCCGTATAAGCGATGCCTCTGCCCATCGTTCCGGCTCCCACGACACTAATTTGCTGCAACACACTCACCCCTTATCCCTTTCAAGCATTAAAGCCATGCCCTGACCACCGCCGACGCACAAGGTCGCGATGCCAAACCGTTCATCTTTTCGTTTCATTTCGTAAAGAAGCGAGGTGGTAATACGCGCGCCTGTGGCTCCTAGCGGGTGGCCCAAAGCAATCGCCCCGCCGTTGCGATTGACATCCACCTCCGGAAGGCCAAGTTCTCGGATGACCGCCAATGACTGGGAGGCAAACGCTTCATTCAGTTCCCATACCCCGATGTCTTCTTTTTGCTTTCCCGTTCGTTCCAAAAGCAGCTCAACGGCCGGCACGGGACCGATGCCCATCACTTCCGGGTCAACGCCTACAGCCGTCCAGTCTACAATCGTCGCCATCGGTGCCACGCCGAGCGCCTCGGCCTTTTCTTTCGTCATCAGCACGAGAGCGGATGCGCCGTCATTGCGCCCGCAAGCATTCCCTGCCGTCACCGATCCATCCGCTTTAAATGCCGGTTTCAAAGACGCGAGCTTCTCCGTGGACGTCTCCCGCGGGTGCTCATCGACGGAAAACGTAAACGAACGCTTCCGTTCTTTCACTTCCACAGGCACAATTTCATCCGCAAACGTCTCGTTTTCAAGCGCGCGCTTCGCCTTCTCCTGGCTTTCAAATGCAAAGGCGTCTTGGTCTTCACGGCTAATTTCATAGCGATCCGCCACATTTTCCGCAGTCGCGCCCATCCCAAGTTTGTCCCCATAAATGTCCATCGGTTGTTGCCCGGCTTCCAGGTTGGAGTCCACAAGCTTCTGTACCCCTTCCCCATAGCGGGTGTTACGCAAATACATAGGTGCTTGGCTCATGTTTTCCGTCCCGCCGGCAACGACGACATCTGCCTGTCCGAACAAAATTTGTTGGACACCGGAACCAATGGCCTGCATACTCGACGCACATAGGCGATTAACGGTAAACGCCGGTTTGCTCTCCGGTACCCCCGCCCGCAAGGCGGCAACTCGGGCTACATTTGATGAAGCAGTCGTTTGCCGAACTTCCCCAAGGATAACTTCATCCACATCGGCTTTTTCGATCCTTGCTCTTGACACCGCTTCTTGAATCACCGTGCTGCCAAGGTGGCCGCTATCGACATTCCTTAGCGAACCTCCCGCGCGCCCGACAGCGGTTCGCACGGCGCTTGCAATGACAATCTCTTTATTTTCAACTTTCATATGGTTTCACCCTTTCTATTTTCCTTGGAAATTTGCCTTTCTTTTCTCCAGAAAAGCACTTGTTCCTTCATAATTTATCACCGGATTGGAAAGCGACTGCCTGTGCCAGTTTTTCCATGGCAATTGTCGGCTTTTCGAAGTCTGCCAGTTTGTCGTACACCGCTTGCATGCCAGGCGAGAGCGCATCGAGTGCTTCCTTCCCCCGAAGTTGTGTGATGTCAGCCCCTGCTGCAAAAGCCTTCTCTCCGGCTCCTGTGAAAATAATGCTGTCTACGTCGGCACGCCTGTCCACGTCATCGAGCGCAGTTTCCATTTCTTCCAACACTTGTGCGTTCAATGCGTTGCGCACATCCGGCCGGTTGATCGTGATCGTCGCCCAACGTCCATCGACTTCTAATTGAGTGCACTCCCCATCCATGTGGTTCACCTCTTTATGATTCATACTGCATATTCGTATTTTTGTCTTTATTCTTTTCCTTGTTCTCAAATAATATCTTAGCCATTAATAATATTGCAATTGTAAATCCAATAACGTCTGTCATAAAATCACTGTAAACAAGTAACAAGGCGGAAGAAAAAGCCATTACTCTTTCATAAACATACAATTCTCTCTTAAACCACCCAATAACAGAAATTCCAAATAAAAACACGCCACATATAGCCGTAAACGTAGACAATACAATCATCAAAATTGTACCTTCTTCCATCAGAAGCTCAGGTCCATAGACAAACATGAATGGGATAATGAATGCAACAATCCCCATTTTTGCTGATGTGAAAGAAGTTTTTAAAGGATCTGATCCTGCTATTCCAGCCCCAGCGTAAGAAGCGAGTGCAACAGGAGGGGTTATTGGAGCAAGACTTGCGAAGTAATAAACAAATAAATGTGCATATAACACTTCTATCCCTAAATTTACCAGCGCAGGGGCGGTTAGAGTTCCTAATATAATATATGCTGCGGTTGATGGTAGGCCCATACCTATAATGATACAAGCTACCATAGAAACTATAAGTGTTAAAAATATACTGGTCTGACCTAAATTGTTCAAAAAACTAGTAAGTGTTACAGCAACCCCTGTCAAGTTAATGATGCCGACTACAATTCCTGCAGTTGCACATGCCATAGACACGAGAAGCATTCCCCTTGCGCCTGTATTCAACGCATCTATTAAAAATTTCCAGTTTATTTTTCTAAAATAAAAAATAACATATGTTGCTACTATAGTTACTATCGACCAAAATGCAGCAAACATTGGAGAATAATTAAGAAACACTAATAAGTATATTAAAGTTCCGATCCCAGCATACAAATGTATGCCCTTCCAAAAAACTTCCTTAAAAACAGGTAATTTATCCTTGGGCAACCCTCCCATATTTTGCTTTCCTGCTTCAAGATCCACCATTATAAATATACTAATGTAATACAAAATAGCTGGTATTAATGCAGCCACAATAATTTCTGCATAAGGAATCCCTGTTAGTTCAGCCATTACAAATGCTCCTGCACCCATAACAGGAGGCATAATGCTCCCACCTGCAGAAGAAACAGCCTCAATTGATGCTGCTTGTTTAGGTTTATACCCAACTTTTTTCATATTCGGAATCGTAAGTTGACCTGTAGAGGAAACATTAGCTACGGCACTACCAGATACGCTTCCCATTAAGGCACTCGAAACAACCGAAACTTTTGCAGGTCCTCCTCGAAAACGACCACCTGCTATAAAAGCCAAATCAATGAATGTTTTCCCTGCACCGGTGGAATTTAGAAAAGCCCCAAAAATAACAAAAAGAGCGATAAACGTTGCGGCTATTCCCGTAGTTGACCCCCATATCCCTTCTGTTGATATATACATTAAAGATATTATTCTGTCTAACGACATGCTAGAAGTTTGGAAAACTCCTGGAAATATATCACCAAAATAAGCGTATACTAGAAATAACAAACCTATAAGAGGCAAAATTTTACCTGCTACCCTTCTAGTACCTTCTAATACCAAAATGATCATCGATATCCCGAAAAAAAAGTCCAGTGGATCAGGGTTCCCCACTCTTGAAAAGAGAGTATCATACGTCTGAAATATATATATGCCAGATCCAATAGTTACAATAATTGCCAGGAAATCTATCCAACGCAATTTAGACGAGCGCGAAATTGGATATATTAGAAATACAAGTATAAGAATGAGCGTTAAATGCACATTCCTTTGGAGCATAGCTGTTAGGACACCAAATCCAGCTGTAAAAAGATGAAATAAAGATAAAGATATACAAACAATAAAAGTTATACCTACTATATACTTAGTTGCAGTAGATATTTTTTGCTCCTGTTCCATTGTATCACCTCGGAAATTTAATAATTTTTAATGTTAAATACTCAAATTTCGCAGCCCAAATAAGGCATGTACACCTTGATATAATTGGGTAGACCTGCAATCCAATGTTGGAGTTGACGTTTGATGAATGTTTTCATTTGCTTGTTGCTGTTGTTGAAGACATCTTCAAGAAGCTCGATAAGCTGCTGGAGAGCTACAGCCCAATCGAGTTCACTCACTTCATCACAGACGTCATAAAACATACCGCCAAGCGTTCGTTGGTCGGTGCTACATCGGTTTTGCCATGCCAGTACGATATACCGGGCAAAGACAATAGTCGTATGACTGATCAGGGAATCATATGAGCGGCCTTGAAATTCTTTTTGCAACTTTAAAAGGGACTTGCTCGTTTTGAAAAACACCTCAATGTCCCTTATCCAAACGTTTGGATTATGGCCCACCGCATACCATAAATACGGATGATCTCCTGATCGCTTAATGTACAATCCGTGCTCAGAATTGCCAACCAGTCACTCTTTTTATTTCGATTGCGAACAAAAACAACTTTGACAGGAACGCCGTTAGCCATCGTTGTATGAATGGAGCGAAGCAACGCCTTTTTCCCGGTTCTTGGGGCAGCGAGGCGGTAGAGTTGTTCTAAATCAACCTGCTTGCCGTCCACGATATAACGCTGGTTCATTTTCTTGACCATGCCGATGACGTCGAGGCCCTGTTTGGCTTGGATCAATGGCGGCTGCGTAAACCAACTATCCATCAATACGTAAGAGGCATCAATCCCTGCTTTCGTTGCTCTTTGAAGCATGCTCGGCATTTGTTCCGGAGCAGATTGAAGGGCTTCCCGTCGTCTTTTATAACCAGAAGTCCGTTTATCAATGTGATCAGAAATGCCGTTGATACACGATTGTTTAGAACTGAGCAACGAGAAGTCGACAGGCAGAAAGGTTGCTCCATCTGTCCATCCTAACGTGAGCATTCGAAACCCTTTGTAATAGCGCATCTTTTGGGACGCATGATCAAAACAACGAGCTAATAATTCCACCTTTTTACTTCGGTTACGATCGTAGGAGGAATCGTCCAGCACAAACACTTTTGGCCGATCGTGACGGGTTAGCTTTGTCACTTTTCCAATCGTGTGGGCACTCAGGAAGAGAAGAAAGCGACGCCATGCAAAGGTGGATTCATTCAAAAACCGATAAACCGTGTCCTTACCCGGAGATTCATCCGATTTCTTGCTTTCAAGAAATTGAAACCAGTTTTTATGTTCAAAAATCAAGCAGAAGGCCAACTGAAAAAGGTAGCCGCAAGAAAAGCCGAATGACTTCGTAATACCGGCGTTTCGCAAGTGTTTGAGCATGTTTAACTCTTGAAACGTTGATCGTAGTTCATTTGGAAGTTGATGATTCGTGCTATTTTTCGGTATCATAGAGACGCACCTCTTCTTTTTGGTTGTGTTTTCTGTCAATGACACTATACCAAACGTCGAGGTGTTTTTTTATGATTGTTTCTCATGTCAAGGACCGAACCTGATGCTTCCTAGACCAAGCAACCGTAGGTTTCGTGATCATTATCTAGGTGCGAAAGTTGAGTTAAATATTACAGTCATAATATTTTTCCGGGAAATCGTTTAATACTAGCGTGAGATACTATAAATTCAAGTGTTTTTATAAACATAGCTTCTAATTTGCGAGATCTTGTACTACCTATTTTAATACATCTATATCTACTATTTTAAAATCCAGGACTTGGGGACAACTGAGTTATTACAGAGATCCCCTAATCGTATCTTCACGCTAGATTATTGATTTTAAGTTGTTTGCGAGAGAGCATGATATCGAAGGGATGCCTTTAACTGCTAATACGTTTATTGATTTTCTTCAAAAAACCTTTCTGCTCCAGGATGAAGATCAATTACATCTTCATCTGCTGTTTCTAACGATAATTCTTCAAGGGTGGAAACTGAGTTTTCCAATTCTTCCGTATTATCAAATATAATTTCCATAAATGAGTAGACATCTTCATCAGGAGTATCTGCGGCGGTATAAAATTGAACATTTACAGAAACTGTTTGAACATCTTCTTCAACACCATCATACGTTCCTCCTGGTATAGTGTGCTCGTACAAAGCTGGAAAATCACTAACAACATCGTCAACTTCCTCAGAAGTTAATGGTATCATGTGAATATCATCTAAGGAGGCTAAATCCATAATCCCTGGAGTCGGAAGACCTGTCCAAACAATAGATGCATCTACTTGTCCATCTCTTATACCCTCGACACCTTCTTCAATAGATAAGAATTCTGCGTTTATATCATCATAAGTAAGGCCTAAACTCTCTATTACCTGCCTGGTTCTTACTTCATTACCACTTCCTGGAGATCCAACTGCTACAGTTTGACCTTCTAAATCAGAAAAAGATTCTATTCCTGACCCTTCCAAAGTTACCATGTTTAGGGGTTGGTCATATATACTGAAGACTCCTTTTAACATATCTTCGTGAGATTCCCCTTCGAAATCATTCATACCATCAATGGCATCTTGTGCCATATCCCCTCCAAATAATGAAAATTGGGCATCACCACTATCCATCAAACGAACATTTTCTACTGCTCCACCAGAGGCCTGATTAGTTAAATTTAGAGAAGATTCACTGCCATTTACAGTTTGTGAAAATGCTGCTCCCACGGAATATAAAGTTCCTGATGTCCCTCCAGTCGTAACTACATAATTTCCATCATCGCTAGATGCCGAATCTTCTCCACAGGCTATTAAGAGAACAGATAAGAAAATGAAGTTAAATACTAGTGAAATTCTTTTCATTTTTTTTCCGCCTTTCATACTAATTTAATATGCGACCCACATTATTGTTGCTGCTATGCGTAAAGTCTAAATCTCTAGATACCTTAAATAGACTCACATTCCTTTCCATTGGGGTTTTCTTTTTTCAAGAAAAGCTTGTGCACCCTCTATTCGATCCTCGCTTTCGTATACATTTGGTCCGATATCTAATTCTAAAGCTTGAAATAAGGGAACATCCATTGTTTTCCATATGGTTTCTTTAATTCGTTGGACAGATAGAGGAGCACATTCGCAAATTCTTTCTGCTATAGTAGTTGCACGGTCTAAAAGTTTTTCGTTGTCCTCAAGAACTTCACTCACTATTCCAACTTGATATGCTTCTGAGCTTGATAGTAATTCACCAGTGTATAAAATTTTAGCAGCCTCACCCGGTGATATTAATTTAGGTAAAATCGTGGCACCAAATGATGCCCCCATGCCTCTTTTTGCCTCCGGCATTCCTATTTTAATATCAGCAGAAGCTAATCTAATATCACTAGCAAGAGTTATTTCACAACCAGCTCCAACAGCAGAACCGTTAATGGCAGAAATTACAGGTTTATAAGTTTGAATAATTGCGTTAAAAAGCCTCCCTCTTAATGGTTTTTTTGTGACTGCATCACTATTTTCACTTGATTCTTTCAGATCCCTACCGCTACAAAAAGCTTTATCGCCAGCCCCAGTTATAATTAACACCCTCGCTTGATCATCTTCCTTAAACTCTGATAAATAGTGTAGTATCAAATCTGCCATTTCAGTATTAATGGCATTCCTTTTTTCCGGACGATTTAAATACATGAATGATATTTCACCTTTTTTTTTGTACTCAATAACACTCATTTTATCCCTCAATCTTAAAATTTAATATTTTCGATTCTGTTACTCCGAATTGATCTATTTCCCTAAAAATTTAGGTTTTCTTTTTTCAGTAAATGCTGATACTCCTTCTTTATGGTCATGAGTTTCTTTAATAATTGCATAATGTGAAGATATAAGATCAAGAGATTGTTCTAGATCCATATTTCTAGAGTATTTAACAGCTCTTTTAGTCATACGAATAGCAACCTGAGGTCCAGAAGCTATTTGTTCTGCTAATTCTAAAGTTTTATCCATAAACTCCTCTTGTTTGTAGGAATAATTTACAAGTCCTATATTTAATGCTTGATCAGAATCAATAGCCTTTCCGGTCCATAACATTTCATAGGCTTTAGCCTCTCCAATTATTTTTGGTAAAAAAAATGCTCCCCCATCTCCGGGCACAAGACCCACCTTCACATATCCTTCGCTAACTTTGGTAGAATCCACAATTGTACGCATATCACACATTAACGCCATATCTAAACCTGCTCCAACAGCGGGACCGTTAATTGCAGCAATTACAGGTTTGTCAATATCCCTTAAAGCCATTGGTACCCGATGAATATTTCTCCATAGCTTATTTTTATTATCTAATGGGCTTTGATGATTTGACATTCCTTCTACATCACCACCGGCACAAAAAGCACTTCCCTCTCCCGTAATGACTATAACGTGAACATCATCATTGTTTTTTGCTTCTAATAAGGCATTTACCCATGCTTCAATCATTTCGCCATTGAATGCATTCTTTTTTTCAGGTCTATTTAACTTGATAATTTGAACATGGTTCTTAAAATCTTGCACAATAGTTGAACTCAACTCTTTCATTCTCCTTTACACAAATATTCATATATTCGATTTAGTTTTATTTGTATGAATTACATTTTTATCTATAAGTTGCGACAAATCATCTTTGCTAAGACCTAACATATTTTCAAGAACTTCTTCAGTATGCTCTCCCATAATAGGAGCTGCTGATATGTCTTCAAGAGGTGAATCTGATAAACGAATTGGAGATCCTGGTATTTTTATTTGTCCTTCTTTAGGGTGATATACTTCTCGTATCATATTCCTGTACTTTAAATGGGGATCATCGGCGACTTCAGCTATTGTTTGGACAGGAGCATGAGGTATTTTATAATCTACTAGTCTTTGTTCAATTTCAGATTTATATTGTTTTGAGGTCCAATTTTCAACAATGTTGTCTACTATATCTGTATGGGCTGCGCGATTAACATTCATTCTAAAACGATCATCTTCCAATAAATCTTCTCTATTCATTAGTATTAATAGATTTTTCCATTGTTTATCTGTCACACAAGTAATAGCTACATAACCATCAGCTGTAGGGTATACATTAAACGGTGCTGACGCCTTTCCACTATGTTGATTTCCGGTTCTCTCTGGAGTATCCCCTCCTTGACTGTAATATGCTCCTAGAGCCGAAGCTAATGTTGGGTATACTGCATCGTGCATTGAAACCTCGACTAACTGTCCTTTTCCAGTTTGTTGTCTTTGATAAAGTGCCGTTACAACACCTCCAAATAAGTGGATACCTCCTAAAAAGTCACTAACTGCAGGTCCTGCTTTCACAGGAGGAGTATCCGGAAAACCCGTTGTAGACATAATTCCACTCATAGCTTGCATGGTTAAATCCATTGCCGGCCTGTGGGCATATGGACCTTCTAACCCGTACCCTTTCCCAGAAGCATATATTATTCTTGGATTGATCTGTTTTAATTTTTCATAATCCAATCCCAATCGTTCCATAGCTCCTAAAGAAAAGTTCTCCACAACTACATCAGCTTGCTTTACTAAATCTAAAAATACCTGTTTTCCCTCATTAGACTTCAGGTCAATAGAAGCACCTAACTTATTGGAGTTGAGCATAAGTAGCTCATGGCTATCTCCTTTTCTTCTCACACGTAAATTCTCACCTTGAATTGGTTCTATCTTTATTACTTTTGCTCCTTGATAAGCTAACATCAGTGAACAATATGGACCGTTATATATTTGTCCTAGATCGAGCACCGTTATTCCTTCTAGAGCTTTATGCATATTTGAAACCCCTTTCAATACTAACAATATCTATATTATTCATTACATTTTTTAATATAGTATAAACATGAATCCAACTCTAAAAATTTCTTGTCTATAATGCATTAGGATTATCTATTATACGTACTATTTGATCTGCCGCATTTTTAGCTAGCCTTGAAAAATATTCTACTGTAGTATCAGTTTTACGAAACGTTGGGCATGAGATTGCAATACTTGCTAGTAAAGTTCCACTTTGAGATATAACAGGTACAGCAACATTTAAGGTGCCAACGTTTACTTCTCCCTCTGTATTGGAAAAACCTAATTTTTTAATAACCTCTAATTCATCTTTCAATATGTCAATTTTTTCAAATCCTTCATTCTTGGCTTTTTTAAATATTTGTTCCTGTTGCAATGGACTTAAAAAAGCTAATAAAACCTTTCTTGAGGCGCCAAGGAAAACTGGTTTACTCACACCTATAGGGGCAGAAGTTTTTAATACTTGCTCACTTTCAATAGATGCAATACATACACCCTCTAATTTCACAATATCAAAAAAATTAAGGCTTACAGTTTCTCCTGTTTCCGAAGCTATTTCTTTAAGAAATGGCATAGCCGTGCGGGCCAGTTTAGGTTGAGGGTTTGCGTATAAGCCAAGGACATACGCACTTAATCCTAAACTATATTCTCCTGTTTTCTCATCTTTCGCTAAATAACCACCTTCAACCAATGTATTAAGCAGTCTTAACGTTACTGTAGGTGACATTTCCAATATTTCAGCTAACTCCCTAGCCCTATACCTAGCCTCATCTCCTTGAAAAAGATCTAAAACTTTTAAACCTCGTCGTAAAGTCTGTGATGTAGATGTATCTGCCAATTAGTATCACCAACCCTCTCCACGAACTAAAACAATTATAGGTTTTAGATTCCTATAATAGGATATTATCATCGGTTGATTTATCTGTCAACATTCATTCATGAATTCTTGTAATTTTTGTCTTTTTGTCTTCATCCACAGATAATTATCATATTTTCTTGCATTCCATGCTTTATGCAATTTTGATCACAATCTTCGTGCATATCCCTGCATGAGGATGTTGTTAACCGAGTGGAGGGATGCACAAATTCAATCATCCCCGACCTAATTTTCCAAAACTCAAAAATCCTTTCTGGGCATCACCGAACATCCAAAGGGCGCATAAGATGCGGTATCGATGCAAGGAGGGAAGATGATTATTATGAATAAATGGATCCGTCGGGGATTGGCTCCGGTGCTTGCCGTGCCTTTAATGTTAACCGCTTGTGCCAACGGCGATGATGGCGATGACGACACGGTGGAAGTAGCCGAAGTGACCCGTTCCATTTTCTATGCCCCGCTTTATGTAGCCATTGAAGAAGGCTTTTTTGCCGATGAAAACATTGACATTGATCTTACAACGACTTGGGGCGGCGATACGACCATGACCGCACTCTTATCGGATAGTGCAGATGTGGCGCTTGTCGGTTCGGAAACATCCATATACGTACACGCGCAAAACCCAAGTGACCCGGTTGTCAACTTTGGGGCGCTCACGCAAACAGATGGCACGTTCCTTGTTTCCCGAGAGCCGATGCCGGACTTTTCTTGGGATGATCTTGAAGGAGCGTCATACTTGGGGCAACGCGCAGGTGGCATGCCGCAAATGGCCGGTGAATATGCCCTCCGCCAAAACGGGATTGACCCTCACAAAGACGTAGAACTGGACCAAAGTGTCGACTTTGAAAATATCGCCGGTGCATTTGCATCCGGAAGTGGAGACTTCGTGCAATTATTCGAACCAAATGCCACTGAATTCGAAGAAGAGGGAATTGGGCATGTCGTCGCTTCTTTCGGTGAAGAATCAGGCACGCTTCCGTACACCTCTTTTATTACGAAGGAAAGCATGGTCGAAGAAGATGAAGATGTGCTCGTTCGCTTTAACCGCGCCATCTATGAAGCCCAACAGTTCGTGGAAAATGAATCGTCAGAGACGGTCGCCGCATCCATTGCCCCTTACTTTGATGAAACATCGGAAGATGTCATTGCCAACGTCGTTGAACGCTATGACGAACAAAATTCCTTTGCAAAAGACCCTTATATTGATGAAGAAGGATGGGACCACCTCCAAGACATTATGGAAGAGTCCGGGGAATTGCCTGAGCGCATTGACTATGAAGATCTCGTTGACACCGACATTGCTGACCGGGCATTAGAATAAAGGGAGGTTCCGGATAATCTTCCTGTCTCTAGCAACTCGCGCGCTAGCCAGAAGGAGGCGAGATGATCTATGGCGCTTTTGGCATTGAGGGATGTGGAAAAGCATTTTTTTTCTCGGGAAAATGTCCTTGAAGCGATACGCAACGTCAGTTTGGAAGTGGATACAGGGGAGTTTGTCTCCATCATTGGCCCGAGTGGTTGCGGAAAAACAACCATTCTATCCATGATCGCGGGGCTGATGGAACAATCGGAAGGGGAAATTCTTCTCCAGGGTGCTCCGATAACGAATATAAATACCAATGTTGGCTATATGTTGCAGCAGGATTATCTTTTTCCTTGGCTAACGATCGGCCAAAACATCGACATTGCTTTAACGATTACGAAAATGAAAAATAAACAAAATCAGGCTTATACACGGGATTTGCTCGATCAAATGGGGCTGGCGGACCGGGAACATGATATGCCCGCCGCCCTTTCCGGGGGAATGAAGCAACGGGTTGCGCTCGTTCGGACACTTGCCGCCAAGCCCTCCCTACTGCTCTTGGATGAACCTTTTTCGGCACTGGATTTTCAAACGAAACTGAAATTGGAAGACTTGATTCACGAAACATTAAAGGAAAAAAGAAAAACGGCATTGCTCGTAACTCATGATATTAGTGAGGCAATCGCGATGTCCGATCGGATTATTCTCCTGACGAATCGACCTGCTACCATTAAAAAAACATTTATGATGCCGGAGGAACTTAAAATTTTATCACCGCTTGCTGCACGTCAACATCCAACGTTCCAAGATTGGTTCCAATTGATTTGGAAGGAGTTGGAAAATCTTGAGTCCGAAGTTGAATGAACAACATGCACAGTTTCGTTCACGGATAAAACGGGAGAAAATATACGTTCACGTCAGTCAGATCTTAATATTAGTCGCGTTCTTCTCTTTGTGGGAAGTGGCGAGCCGATTGCAATGGATCGATCCCTTGATCTTCAGTTCACCCGGCAGTGTATGGGACCTCCTGGTCAACATGTTGGCAAATAACACGCTGTATGTACACATCGGCATTACTATACTGGAAACGATCCTCGGCTTTTTGATCGGAACGTTAGGCGGGATATTGATTGCAGCCTTTCTATGGTGGTCTCCTTTTATGTCGCGTGTGTTGGATCCGTACATTGTCGTTTTAAACGCGACACCCAAAGTTGCCCTCGGACCGATGCTTATCGTTATTTTCGGGGCAAACATGACATCCGTAATTGCAATGGGCGTTCTTATCTCCATTATCGTTACGACCCTTGTCATCTACGGCGCGTTTAAAGAAACGGATGAAAATCTGGTTAAAGTCATTGATACGTTTGGCGCCAGCAAACTGCAACGATTTCGGCATGTCATTGTACCCGCTTCCTACCCGGCAATGGTATCGGCCTTAAAAGTAAACGTCGGTCTCGCGTGGGTCGGGGTGATTGTCGGGGAATACCTTGTGTCCAATGAAGGCCTTGGGTATATGATCATTTACGGCTTCCAAGTATTTAATTTTGACATGGTCATGTTGAGCCTTGTGCTCGTTGCAATCCTCGCCACTATCATGTATCAGCTCGTGGCAATGCTGGAAAAATTTCTGATGAGAAACCGAAATTAAAAACATCCATTACACGTTATGGATGTTTTTTTCTTATTTTATTTGAATTAAATTTATAATTTATTGTCAATTATAAAAATAAGGCGAGTCCCCAGAAAACTCGCCCTACGTGCTACAAAATGGTTCTCGGATTAAGAGAACCGCAATATTCTTTGAGAGGATGAAGGTCCCCTCTCTATATACAATATTATACATGACTTATTGAATTTATGCTACAACAACCGCAAAATGGCCGTTGCTTTCACAAAAACTGAAAAACCGCCGACTTATAAAAAATGATTTTCTACGTATTCTTTTGCCAGTTTCCATACGTTATCTTTCATGATGAAACTGAAATCCCTGTTATTTTCCAATTTTTCCGGAAGGCTTTCCAGCAACGAAGGGCCTTTCGTTTCCATATACCCTTTTTTTACTTGTAAGTACGCAATGTCGGCAAAATATACATTTTTCACGATCGTGTCTGAGCGTCCACGTACTTCATATTGGCCAAGATAGTGAAGACGATTGATGCGGGCACCTGTTTCTTCCCACACCTCCCGAATGGCGGCGCCTTCCGCCACTTCTCCTTTTTCCACTTTCCCACCCGGGAATTCCAATCCGCGTCGCGGATGCTTGGTAAGCAGCCACTTATTTTTGTATCTGCAAAGCACCAACACATGCCATGGTTGCTCTGAAAAAGGTTCACGGCGAAAAGAGAGGCTGACCTCATTTCCATAATAATCTGCGAATGTGTGTATCATGATTTATAGCCTCTGCTTTCATTTCCGGCACTTTATTCAGCGTGACTAAGGGGCGAATACCCCTGTGTACGATATTGTTTATATAACGACCCGGCCAAATGCCGAGACCAGCTTCCCCGATCTTGTTTGCGTTTTTTAAACTCTGTAAGGAGCTCTTCTCCCGAATAGCCGTCTTCAATCAACGTCTCTAGAATATAATTGAAGACCTCTTCTTTTTTCACTGCCATTTTCCCGTCGATTAAAATCGAATAGCGGTCTGTCAGCGGCCGAATGGAGCGCACACGGCCGACTATCGTTGCCGGATCATTTTGCGTGTGTGAAATAAGAATCTCCATTACCACTTCACGGCCTTCCTCTGATAATTGTTGAAAGGTAGCAATCCCCGATTCTGCCACTACTGCTTCAACCAACCACCAGCCGTCTTCCTCACGGTTAATGACAAGTCCTTCTTGTAATTCAACCTGTTCTTCTTCCGGTTTTTCATTATCTTTTTCCAATAGCAAATGTAATCCACGCAGACGAAATGTTTTCATAAGCGCCTCCATTTTTCAAGCAAAAGTTTCCGTCTTTGCAATACTGTTTTCGGCAGCATTCGCCATTACTCTCCTGGTGTTTTCTTCGCCAACCCAGTAAAGAAACATAATCTCCTCATCTGTAAGCGGGCGATGTAAAGACGCTTGAAATTCTTCTACTAATTCTTCACTAAACTTTTCTGCCATCATAAGACAATTCTCCTTTGCCAATGTGGAGCTGTCGCCTAAACGATGCGTAGCTTGTCTCTCTTTATACTAGCCTATTCACACATTTCGATACAAATGCTTAAATTCCTCTATTTCTTTTAAAAAAATATGGGATTTCAGTTAAAAAAATTAAAAATGCAAGGATCTAATTGTTTATTTTTTTATCATATGCTGTCTTTAATCGATTCATCCCTTCAACGACATGTTCGCGAGGAGTTGCCACATTCATTCTGGCAAATCCGCTGCCGGCTTTCCCGAACATATGGCCGTCATTCAACGCGATTTTGCCTTCTTTTCTAAGCCATTTCTGTAGGTCGTCCTGCGTTAATTCCAGCTTTCGAAAATCAAGCCATAGCAAATAAGTCGCTTCCGGCTTCACAAAACCAATGCTTGGCATTTCGTTTTGCAATCGTTCGCTCACGTAATCAATATTGCCCTGAACATAGCTCAGTAGCTCCTCCAACCATGGTTCCCCGTGTCGATATGCCGCTTCGGCAGCCGCTGATGAATATGGATTTCCGATCCCCATGAAATTTCGTTGCATTTGTTGTTCAAGTTTCTTCTGCATTTCTTCGCTATTGAAAATCACGTATGACAGCTGCAAAGACGCGAGATTAAATGTTTTGCTCGGAGCCATGCAAGTCGCAACCTGCAAGTCTTTCGCTGCCTCGAGCTTGGCGAATGGCGTATGTTTGCCTTGTAAAATCAAATCGGCATGAATTTCATCAGAAATAACCGTGACGTCATAACGCGCACACAATTCCGCGATTCTCGCCAGCTCTGATTCGGACCAAACGCGTCCGACGGGATTATGGGGATTGCAAAGAATGATCATTTTCGCACCGTTTTTCATGTGCGCTTCCAGATCGTCAAAATCAATCTCGTACTTGCCATCGTCCTTTTCAAGGAGCCGATTTTCCTGGAGCGTGCGACGATTGCTTCTCAGCAATGCAAAAAAGGGATGATACACCGGCGTTTGGATGATGATGCCATCGCCTTCATCCGTGTACGCATTAATTAAATGATGGATCGCCGGAACGACGCCCGGGGTAAAGGTCATCGCTTCCGGTTTAATCTCCCAGCCAAACCGTCGTGACGTCCAGTCTTGAATGGCTTGCCGCAACGAATGAGGCGGATGGTGATAACCAAACACACCATGCCTTGTCACATCGTCCAATGCTTTCAAAACCGGCTCCGGTGCGCGAAAGTCCATATCGGCCACCCACATCGGCCACAGCTCGCCATCTTGATACTTCGCCTCTAATTGATCCCATTTCATGGAGTTTGTATTTCTGCGTTCAATAATCTCATCGAAATTCATTGGGTCTCCTCCTTCTTATCCTACACATGACATCTTCTCTCATTGTACGATAAGACCGGGCACGTTGAAAGTCAGAAGCACTCCTCGTTTTTCTGTTTGCTTTGCATAATAATGTCCACGGTCCCAATAGAGCGAACCCCGATAAGAAGGGTGGCGCCACAGAGTTAAGATAACCCCTTAACGCCGGCTAAAGCATATGAGGGGTTATTTTTTATTGTTTCTTTTGGACATGAAACGCTAAGAGCAAGTGCTTTTAAAACAGGAAGCATGAATATCATGCCGCATTGCTTCCTCGCCCATTTTAAAACTCACGTTCTCTGTTTGAGCAAGATGACGCGTCCCTTGTTCCTCTCGGAGCAGTTCGACTTACGTCTGAGGGATTACTTCGCGTCTTTTGTTCCTCTCAATCCAGCTTGGCTTCTCCCTGAGGGATTACTATGCCTCTCTTGTCCCTCTCAAAGTAGTTCGATCTCCGCCTGAGGGATTACATCGTGTTTCTTCTCCCCATCAGGAAATCAATCAATATAATATGACGCTGATCTACTTCCGACTTTTTTGAAGTAATTAGTAAGCGTTCGATAAACTTTTTTCCGGTCACCTTCCACCGCACACCATTCAATGATTGTATTGCTGGTGATTTTTTTCTTTGGAAAAAGAATCTTGAATTCCTTGATACTTCGGAGGATTGCGGCTTGAGAATTTTCCGTTTGGCCACATGCAGCACATATCCATATTCGCCCCTTTTCTATCATAAAGGATGAACATTCGCTACAAACCACCCCTTTTTTCAATTGCCCAAAATCATACGCCGGCCACTCGGTATTTGGTGAGTCGTTTAAATGCAATGCAACTAGCTGCTCTGCAAGCTTTTCATGACCCCGGTTAAGTTTCGAGTGCATGTTGTTCATTTTTTTCATAAATGAATTCAGTTGGGTGGGGAAAATCGCTGGTAACTCCGGGGAGGCGTGATACAGCGTAAATTCAGGATGGGTAAAAACAAGGAAAGGGTCAATCGATAGATTCGTGTTTAAACGTTGTCTAAGCAATTGGCGCGAGAGGGATTCGCAACGTTCCAGCTGGGGTAAAGGGCTGGTAATTTCATCAGCGGCTATTGTGTTCCATTTATTACCGTCAAGATAAAAGTCACCTTTATGATATTTGGAGTCAAAGAGATAGATGATACTCTGAAAAATAGCCAACGAATCAATTTGAAAAAGCTTTCCCTTGTGCTTAAGCAACAAGTCATTAACGACAAGACAATCGTTCGTTAAGCCTTCCAGCCAAACGTCCAGTTTCAGCTCGCCGGCATAACCTTTTTCAAGATTCATGTAATGTTGATGGTCCGGAAGATTCATTCGCGGATTCAATAATCGCAAAACTTTTAATTCAGGGGTCGGCTCTCGCTCTTTAACTATTTTCATTGCCCACTTCCTTTCATTTTTGTAAGTATAGCATAAAAAAGAGCTCCGCAGGGAACTCTTTTCAAGAAATGCTAGCGTTTGTTGTACCTTTCGGAAAGGCGCACGCACCTTTTGAGGGATTACTGTGCTTCTGTTGTTCCTCTCGGAGCAGCTCAACCTCCGTCTGAGGGATTACTTCGCCTTTCTTGTTCCTCTCAGGGCGGATGATCTCTCTTTGAGGGATTACTTAGAGTTAAAAAGTAAATTTTCCTTGCATCAGCACCATTTGCATTCCATTAGCATAGCGAAAGACGTTCATTCTCCTATATTTTGTATCCATTCACGTAATTTTGAACTCGGGTAATAGACTTGTTCATTTATAATAATATGCGGTATATCAGGGTATTCCTGAATGAGAGACTTTGCATCTTCTTTTGATAAACCGATATAATGGTGAACCTGTTTTTCTTTTATCAATTCAGGTAGTGTTGCATTAGACATATCATCAAAATTATAATCATGGCCATTGGGATTTTTAAAGTTTTTTAATCCGTCACCTATTAGAAAAACTTGGCTTCCGGAGCGACCGAGCATAGGTCGTGTCATTTAACAGGTGGAAATCCTGTTTGGTAAGGCTCTAACCAAGCCACCAATAGCGAGTCTTGGACGCAATGGAGTAATCAATTGGGTTAAGCGTAGACAGTTAGGTCGTAGGCCTGAAAGTGATTGAGCCTCGTAAAAAGTTAAAACGGGGAGGTTGACGGTGTCGGAAGACTGGAAAACAACACGCCGTATATCGTGATCGGTGAGATATATGGAGCTCCTCCGGGGTCGGAGAGCCAGGCATGCGATACAATGATGACACGAGAACTCGGGAGATCCTGTTTGTTCTTTCTTCAATAGAAGAGAGTATGGTTGAACAAGCGATACAAAGCGAGGAAACCAGATGACGGCAGGAAGTCGGATGACCGCATAGTACCAATGACATCGGGTAATGCCGAAAGAGGGAAGGCAAGCGTCACACCGACATCACCTTAACAAGGGGCACATTCCCTACACACGGAGGTAGGAACACGGAATGGAAACAAAACTTGCTAGGATAACGGAATTAGCTAAGAACAACTCAGATATGACATTCACATCTCTTGCACACTTGCTGAACAGTGAATACCTCATGCAATGTCATCACCAACTTCCTAATCGTAAAGCACCTGGGGTAAAGGGAACAACCAAGATGACGTATGAGCAAAATCTTGAGGAGAATATCGAAGATTTAGTGCTTAGAATGAAACAGAAGAGTTATTGTCCCAGCCCAGCTAAGCGGGTCTATATTCCAAAGGATGAGAAGGGAAAGAAAAGACCACTGGGCATTCCTGAACATGAAGACAAAATTGTTCAGAAAGGAATGGCGCCCATTTTGAACGCCATCTATGAGAATGATTTTCTGGACTGTTCATTTGGTTTTCGTCCCCAACGCAACTGCCACGATGCATTGAAGGTATTAAATGTGTATATAGAGAAAAGACCTGTGAGTTACATCGTTGATGTGGACATAAAAGGTTTCTTTGATCATGTTGACCACAAGTGGATGATGGCTTTCCTGAGAGAGCGTATTGTAGACCCGAGCTTTCTCCGAATCATTGCTCGGTTTCTCAAGGGCGGGTACATGGAGCAGGCGAAACACTATAAGACTGAGAGCGGAACGCCTCAGGGAAACCTGATATCGCCGATACTAGCGAATGTCTACCTGCACTATGTTCTGGACCTTTGGTTTGAAAGACATGTGAAGAAAAGAATCAAAGGGCAGGCCTATCTTGTGCGGTACGCAGATGACTTTGTCTGTTGCTTTCAGTATCAGGAGGATGCGTATGCATTCTATGATGCCCTTAAGCTAAGGTTGAACAAATTTAACCTCGAAGTGGCGGAGGATAAGACGAAAATTATTTCTTTTGGGAGGTTCGCTGAGGAAAATCATAAAAGGGCTGGGAAAGGAAATCCACCAACATTTGATTTTCTGGGCTTCACACATTACTGCAGCAAGAGCAAGGAAGGCAAATTTCGTGTGAAACGCAAAACAAGTAAAAAGAAAATGGCCTCCAAGTTAAAGCGAAATAACGAATGGCTGAAAGCTAATCGTCACCTGGATATGAAGGACATAGTCCGTAAACTAAGCCGCTCTCTACAGGGTTATTACAACTACTATTGCATCACAGACAACGTAACCACTGTGGTGAAGTTTCAGAATGCGGTCATCCAACAATTTTTCAAATGGATGAACCGGAGAAGCCAACGTAAGTCGTTCGGTTGGGAGAAGTTTCGGTTATTTCTTATGAAGTTTCCCTTACCGAACCCAAGGGCTAAGGTAAACATCTATGAACTAAGAAACCATATTAGCTATATTCTGTGAAAGATGTTGGTGAGGAGCCGTGTGCGTTAATTGCGCCCGCACGGATCTGTGGAGGGGGGAGGAGCACAATCCATACTCAAAGGAGAGGCTCCCTCCTACTCGACCCAAGTCCTTATAGCGGAAGCCTTAGTTTTTCTTATACTTTAATCCTTGACTAAAGTTAAACATTCTTAAAGTGCAAAAAATGCTGCTGCTGCAAATCCTAAAGCTATGAATAAAAATTCAGCTTCCATATTCTATGACCCCTCCATTTTTTAGTGATTTTCGTCCCCCCCCGAAGGGCCGTTTTGCGCCTCTTATCCTCACGGAGGGGATCGACTTCTGTTTGAGCAATCACATGGCTTCTATGATTTTTCTTTCCTCGACATCGTCACGGCTTGCTTGATGCCGTTTTTGAACGTAAATTTCCCGTACATGAGCACGCCACCTTTATAAATACGTGCCGCGAGAATGTTAAACAGAATCGCGCTGATTAACAGAATACCAATAATCAACGCCACTTCCCACATCGGTACCGTGCCCATGCCGATGCGAAGGAACAGAAGCTGCGGTGCGAAAAACGGAATATAGGACATCACTTGAATGAACGTCGTATCCGGGGTATTCAGACCGAAGATGGCGATGAAAAAGGCGATCATGGCTACGATGATTAAAGGTTGCAGGGCTTGGTTGACTTCTTCCGCACGGCTGACGAGCGCGCCAAGCATCGCGGCCAAACCTCCGTATAAAAAATACCCGAGAATAACAAACAACAAGGCGTATAACAAGAGAGACATGTCGGGGGCTTCCCCTATGATTGTTTGCAATAGCTCATCATCGCTCATCGTAAGCCCGATACCAGCTGAAGCCCCAAGCGCGGCCAAACTAACGAGGCCAACGACACCGATCCCCACGAGCTTCCCTAACATTTGCGTAATGGGATTCACACTGGACACGATCAATTCCATGACACGTGACGATTTCTCGGTGGCTACTTCGGTGGCAATCATCGTCCCGAAAGTGATGACGATCAAGTAGATAGCAATAACCAGGACATAAACCATCCAATAGGCTTGCATTTGCGATTCCTCGGTTTGCACTTCCCCGTCCGGGGTAAGCGGCTGTTCATTAAAAGAAATCGGCGCATGAATCATTTCGAGTTCGTCTTCATCTAAATCGAGTTCGCTTGTGACGACGGCTTCTTTTACATTTTGCACATCTTGATTAATCTCTTGACCAATCGTAAAATCATTATCATCACCGTAAAAATCAACATTGAGATCGACCGCGTCGCCACTCAACGCCAGCACATACTCGTATTCCTCATTTTCCGCTGCCGCGATCGCGTCTTCTTCATCGCCCTCGGTATAATTCACATAGTCAAAAGGCCCGTCTTCATAGCCTTCAAGCATGTCACCGATGGCATCATCCGTCGTCTCATCGACGACCGCGATACGCTGCGAGCTGCCCCCTTCATCTTCATCTGAAAACACCGCTATAATTTGGCCCGCATTCATCAATCCTATGATGAGAAGCACCATCGTTAACGTTGACCACATGAATGCTTTCGATTTTAATCGTCTGTTCACCGTATGCCCGACGGTAATCCAAAAGTTATTCATCTTCGTCTCCCCCTGCCTTATCTACAAAAATATCGTGCAACGAAGGTTCCTCGACCTCAAATTTGCGGACAAACCCTTCCTGGGCAATCGTGTAAAAAAGATCTTCAGCCACTTGTTCATTTTCAACTTTTACAGTTGCCCCATCTTTTGTATTATCCAGGCTTAAAACCCCGGGGCGATCGTCCAAGAACTGTAAATCATAGTCTGCTCGAATACTGATGCTTTTCATGCCGTATGAACGTTTAATCTCTTTCAAATTGCCTTGAAGGACAGGCTCCCCGCGTTTTAGCATAATAAGGTCTTCACACAGTTCTTCCACGTTTCTCATTTGGTGGCTGGAAAAGACAATCGTCGTCCCTTTTTCCTGTAAATCTTGCACCGCATCACGCAACATATCCGTGTTCACCGGATCAAGACCGCTAAACGGTTCATCCAAAATTAAGAGCTCCGGGTCGTGTAGAACGGCCGCGATAAATTGAATTTTTTGCTGATTGCCTTTCGATAACTCTTCGATTTTCTTGTTTTCATATTCCGGGACTTGGAATTTTTCCAGCCACCGGCGCATGGCCTCTATGATATCCTGTTTTTTCATCCCTTTGAGCCTCATCAAATAAATCAATTGTTCTTTCACGGTCAGCTTCGGGTATAAGCCTCTTTCTTCAGGAAGGTAGCCCACCAAGTGGGTACGTTTGTAGGAAAGTTGCTTCCCGTCCCATGTCACGGAGCCGTTGGTCGGGTCGAGCAACCCTAAAATCATCCGGAAAGTTGTCGTTTTTCCCGCGCCATTTGCCCCGAGCATTCCGAACATGCTGCCTCTCTCCACAGTAAGAGATAAGCCATCCACAGCCTTGTGTTTGCCGAATTTTTTTTTGACATCGTTAATCATGAGTGTCATGGAATTCTCCTTTGCATTTAATAATAACTCGCATCAATCAGCTATCGCTTCCAGTATCTCTTCGCGAAAAGTCTTATCTTCAAAAAATTGCTCGATAAAAATTGACATGTTCCTCCCCAGTTTAAAACTTTGCCACCAACTGAGATCATCGTTCAAAACTACCAGCTCCATGACATTGCCATCCTCGGTTGTAGCATACATCGCCTGATTAAGGACAAAAGCCGTCGATCCTCCTTTTTGTCCGAAAGATTCGATGCCTTCAATGTCAGCCGTTCCTGCTTCCAATATGTCCATAAGGATGGCTGTTGCTCCTTCATTGGACCACTCGTCTGTATGAATATCGTGTAGCCATTCTCCGTATGAAGCGGCTGTGGCTGCCGGCAAGCGATCCGACCACATCCTCTGTTCATCCATTGAAAGTGTGAATCCTTCTGCACTAGCATCAAGCTCACCTTGAACGATCGCTTCATGATACAATTCTACCTGTGATCGATAGTCTTCCATCGGTAACGAAGCCGCTTCCTCCCCAATATCTTCGTACATAAGCAAGGGGCTAACGAGTGGGTAGACGGGATCATGATCCGTTAATCCCCATTCTTCAAGCCTTTCATTGATAGACTCGATCCCGATTTTTTCAAGTAAAAAATCCGTGTTCGCGTTTGAACTGAAAACAATCATTCCCTCGACGACTTCTTGTAGGGGGACGGTATCCTCGCTTTCGGAATCCAGTTGATCAAGCCACTGAGGATGCGCCCCGCCTTCGGTATTTTCCATGTGAAAACGTTCCAGGTCATCCAGATTTATCGCTTCATCAGGGTCGATGTCACCCGCGTCCACAGCTTCTGCATAGACAGCGGCAATCACGATTTTCACCGTGCTCGCCAGCGGTCTTTGCTCATCAGTTGACGACTCACTAGCACTTCGCCGTTCTCGGCAACATACATTGAAGAATTCTCGTCCTCGGACAAATGGTCAACGACGTACTGTGTATCTTCACGAAAGGCAAAGTAAGCAAGGCTTCCGACAATTAGCGCGATGCTGCCAACTGAAATCAATCCCCATTTTGTATACACAGACCTTTCCATAAAAATAATGCCAACACCTACAATAAGCGCGCCTATAAACGGTGAGATGATAAGATTGGTGATCGCGATCGATGCCACGAGGACGATCACTACCGTTCCGGTTGCCCGAAAATAATTCCACGTCGTTCGCTTATCCTTTTTCAAAAGCGGCAATGCATTAATAACGACAATAATCAAAAACACAATTACGATAAACGACGGCATAGCTTACACCCCATTCGTTTCCTCGTCTCGAAGCAGCAACGGCAGGCTTTCATGCAAGCTTAAACTCTCGCGTTTCATAATTTGAGCGTCTCGTGCCGCCAACCATTTTTCCGTCGCTTCGGCATCATTCGTTAAAATCTGAGGCAGGGCGCCCTCTATACTGACTTTTTGGATGCCGGGGGCTTCCTCGACCCCGGTGACGGATTTGGCTAGCCAGATCCGCTTAAATTGTTGAGCGAGTGAATCTTTTTCCATCGGCTCTCGTGTTTTTCCATCTTTCATCATCACAATATAGTCGGCGAGGCGCCCAACTTCATCCGCGATATGTGTGGCAAATACGATGCTGCAATTGGGGTCTTCTTCCATTTTGTGAAGTAACATTTTCTCTAATTGTGTCTGCCCCTCCATATCCAAGCCTGCGAACGGTTCATCGAGAAGCAAGAGCGATGTGTCGCGACTGAGCTGCAGGGCAAGAACCGTCTTACGTTGCATCCCGACGGATAGTTTGTTAATTCTTTTTCGGAGCGGCAGCTTGAATTCATGCACAAAGGCTTGGAATCGGTCATCTTGCCAACTGTCATCATGCGCTGCATGCAGATCCCGCAATTGTTGCAGGCGAAAAGGAAGCACTTCCGGAAAGGTTTGCGGCACATAACTGAAAGCGGCTTTTGCTTCAACACTGTGAATATTGTGACCCAGAATATTCGTTTCTCCCTTCCCGGGATAATCACCACTCAATGCTTGAAACAATGTCGTTTTACCAGCACCGTTATTTCCGATTACCGCCGTAATCGTGCCGGCGGGGATCTCCAGATTGATTGGGCCGAGCGTAAAATCATCTCCCATTTTTCTGACAACATTTCGGCACGTCAGTGTATGCATCTCTTATCTCTCCTCTTTCAAAACGGTGGACAATAATCGCTGAATCTCTGTATCCGTATATTCATGTTGGCGGGCTGTTTTCACGGCTTGCCGCAAGGCATCTTGCACCGCTTGCTCTTTTAAGATCGAGCGTTTCTCCCGCGTCACTTCGCGAACGAACGTCCCCTTGCCGCGATACGTTTTGATATAGTCTTGCTGCTCTAGGTTCTGATACGCGCGCCGGGTCGTAATCACGCTACATCCCAATTCGGAAGCAAGAACGCGAATCGATGGGAGAGCCGTGTCCGCCGGCAAATAACCGGACACAATGAGCGCCTTCACTTGCTCTTCGATTTGATGATAAATCGGCTCTTGCCGGTCTTCATTGACTTCAATCGGGAGAGGCACGAACATCTCCTCCCTTCCGTTTGATGCGTCTGCGACCCAGTAAAGCGAAGACGAGGAGCGTTAAACAAACAATGATGATTGGGATGACAACATTCCACAATAGATCTGCTTCTTCGGCCAGATAAATTGAAAATGCCATAAACGTGCCATCAAAAGGAACAAGCCAAATCCATACAACGAGATAAATTAATAAATAGAGGAAAAGGATAAAATACGCTCCGCTATAAAGATGGACTCTTTTTCGATAATATATCCCAATCTCTTCGAGTGCCGTGTACGTCGGTATAAAAGCAATAGCGGCCCAAAAAACAAGAAAACTGTAAAACGCGGGATCAGTAAACGTGAAAGAGAACACGTTCGTAAATAGCGATGCAAAGCAAATAGCAATCGTCATAATGACAGGTCCTTGCAGACCTTTCACCAGCATCCTGCTATAAAATAAACGCTTCTCCGGGATCGGGAGCCGCCTAGCATACGTATAGTAAGGACTCGACCATTTCGATGTCGACAACTCTTTCGATCTAAAGCCTTTGAGATGTACATTACCTAGCGTTAGGAAAGCAAATAAGAAAGAGATCTCAACAACCCCTTTGGCAACATTCCATCCAGAATCCATACTTGCCATTACATATATGAATCCAGCGTAAAGCACGCAGATCATCAATCCGAGAGCATGACCGCGCACATTCGTTTGTTTCCACTCAAACAGTGCTAACCGAAATATTTCTTTCACGTCTCTCACCCCCCATCCCTTTGTTTCCGTATCTTCTGCCGCCCTGAATATTCAACGACCCATAACGTGACGAATACAATGGCTCCGGCAATACCCAACATCACTGTCGGACGGGCAACTGCGTATTCAATCGTAAAACGCATAAATGTTCCGTTATAAGGAATGAGCCACACCCAAATGACAAGGTAGAAGACAAAGAACCCGATGATCCATGCCGCTGCTTTCAGGTTCATTTTCTTACCCTCTTTCATGCTGTATCCAATTTCATATATCGCGTTCATCGTGGAAATCAAGACAACAGCGATCCAAAAAGCAGTAAAACTTATAAATGCATAATCTCCAAATGAAAACGGAAATGGATCAGGGGCAAAGATCACTGCCAAAGACGCCATTGCAAACATGAGCACGGTTAGATACACGGCTTTAACGAGCAAACGACTGCGGAATAAAGCCACTTCCGAACGCGGTAATCGCTTCATATAACGATAAAAGGAGGTCGAAAGCATATCATCGTTCATCTTAGTCAGATTAAACGGCTCACCGCTAAACTGGGACGTGCCTAACCAGAGGATAATCGCTAAAATTAACCAAAAGTCCAATCCCTGAACTATTCCTTCATCTTCTCCCAATCCCGCGACAAAGGCTAAGAGAATGGCGTAACATATCAACACAAAAAGCGCGCTAACAACACCCCGAATACTCACGTTCTTCCATTCAAACCAGGCTAGGCGGAATACATCCCTTATCATCATGAACAACTCCTCAACTGTTCATCTGTTTATATCTACATATACAGTATAACATCCCCTGTCATTTTGCAACTGTTTTTTGTAAAAAAAACACACGCCCGCGCTTGGACGTGTGAATCATTTGCAGATTTCTTTTTACAGGATAAGCATACCGGCAATCGCGCCGTTCATTAAATTACCGAGAATCGCGGCAATCAACGCTCGCGGACCGTACTGGGCAATTTCCTGCCGGCGTTCCGGCACAAGTGCCCCTAAACCGCCGATCATAATCGCGATCGTACCGATGTTGGCAAACCCGCAGAGGGCAAAAGTTGCAATCGCGATCGTTCTCGGATCCGTAATCGCTCCGGCTTCCATGGCTTCAATGAGCGTGCCGAAACCGACAAATTCGTTGATAATCGTTTTCTCCGCAATCATCTGGCCGACGAGCGTCGCTTGTTCCCAAGGGACACCGATTAAAAATGCCAAAGGAGAAAAGACAAAGCCGAATATGGTGGCGATCGTCAAATCTTGACTGATGAGCCCCAACCCAATATCAAGCAATTCTACAAGCGATACGAAGGCAAGCACCATTGCACCAACGTTCAAAGCCAGCCGCAGCCCATCGGTCGTCCCTCTTGCCGCCGCATCAATGACATTTCTTGTGTCTTTATCTCTTTCGAGTTTAACATCATCCGTCGTCTTACTGTGTTCCGATTCGGGAATGACCATTTTAGCCATGACCAATCCGGCAGGTGCTGCCATAAAACTCGCGACGATCAAGTAATCCACCGGTGCTCCCATGGCGACCAGACCACCGAGAACGGAACCGGCAACGGTGCCCAATCCAACGGTCATAACCGTAAAGAATTCCGAGCGTGTCATTTGATTCAAATAAGGTTTAATCGTAAGCGGAGATTCCGTAATTCCAACGAAGATATTCGCAGTTGCGGCAATGGATTCCACTTTACTCGTCCCTAAGACTTTTGAAATGAGACCGCCCAGGATTTTAATCAACCAGGGCATAAACCCTATGTAAAACAGCACACCCATTAAAGCAGCGAAGAAAATGATAACAGACAAAACATGAATGAAAAACGTGTTGCCATTGTTGAGCGCCATTAAATCTTCCCCGAACAAAAAGTCAATCCCTGCATCTGCAGCGCCTAAAATGCCGGTTACAAATTGACTGAGCACAGCTAGCACTTCCTCGCCTACACCCCATCCGAGGAAAAGCAAACCGATGGCAATTTGAATCGCCAAGGCGCCTAAAACAGTCCTTACATTAATGTTCTTCCGGTCCACAGAAAGCAAGAAAGCGAGCCCCAACAATACAACAATTGCGATAAGCCCCCATGCAATGTTGCCCAATAACTCCATATCTCGCGCTCCTCCCGTAAAATTTTTTGATTCATTGAAAATAAGTGCTTGTATGAACAAGTAGGCTTAACGTTAGATTACCATGGTCATGGTGCCTACCACAATAAGCGCATCAACATTTCCGTCAGCGACCATTCTTACGGTTGCGGGCAAGTTCGATGATTTGCTTTTCTTCTTCCGTTTCCCCGAATACTGCAGGTACCTTTGCCGGCTTTCCTTGATCATCAATTGCTACCATCGTCACAAAAGAGGTAGTCGTTGTTTTCATGTCTCCGGTCGCCGGATTTTCTACACTTACATGCACATAAACGACCATCGATGTCCGTCCGGTTGATGCTACCCATGCTTCAACATTAACAAGATCTCCTGATTTTACGGCTGCATGGAAATCAACGCTATCCACCGAAGCCGTGACAACGATTTCACCTGAATGCCGCATAGCCGCGATTGCCGCTGCCTCGTCAATATAGGCGAGAACATTTCCGCCGAAAATTGTTTGCAGATGATTCGTATCCGATGGGCTTACCAGGTGCGATTGAAGTGTATGGGAACGGGATATTGGTTGCGTTTCTTTTCGTTTACTCATGACGAACACCTTCCTATATCATAATTACCTTATTAAACCTACATTTTTTGATGTGGTTCGTCAAATGTGATTGCGCTATCACAGCGGGCGAGGACATTTTGAGCACGATTCGCTTTGTTTTTGTCCCCACCTACCCCAAGTGTGGACACTTTACCCGCGATTCACCTTATTTTTGCCCCGGATCAATCATACGGTTAGTGACCCTTTCATCGTTCCCCTCTCTGCTGTTCGGGTGTTAATTGTATGATTAGTGACCCTTCGAGCGTGTTTTTACTGCTGTTCGGGTGCTAATTACGTAGTTAGTGACCCTTCTACCCAGTTTTCACTAATGTTCGGGTCCTAACCCGCAATTGTACGTCTCCGTTCGAGCAAAAACCACCGGCGCATATGCCTAGTGGTAATGTAAAACCCTTCGCCGGGTTTTGTAGCCCAATTTTCCCGGCTTTCATGTACTTGATGAGAAGCGGACACGGCCGGTATTTTTCACGGAGTGTTTCATATAAATAATTCATGTTACGCAGGTGGCTATCGATAATCAAATACAGCTATTAGAAAACTTGGCTTCCGCCAAGCTTTGATGGCGAAAGCCTTAGTTGCACTTATGCAGGTAATAAATTTGATTTATACTTTCTTACCTGCTAAAAAAAGCCAAGCCCATTCAGTTGAGCTTGACCTTTCGGGACATTCATGCTGTAGGCGTTAAGATTGCACTTCCAAAATAATTTTGCCTCTCGTTTTTCTGCCTTCCATGAGCTCATGCACACGCGCGGCCTCTTCAAGAGGAAACGTATGACCAATCTGCAGCTCTAGCTCTCCCTTTTGCAAATGGGTAAACAACGTTTCCAAACTAGCCTGCATTAACGCTTGCCTTCGCATGATTTGCGGCAAAAAGAAGCCGATAACGGATTGATTTTTTTCCATAAGCCGACCGGCATTAAGTTTGCTTTGTTCGCCACTCGCGGAACCGAAGATAACGAGGCGCCCGAAGCGGCCGAGCACTCGGAGTGTTTTCTCGAAAATATCTCCTCCGGCCATTTCCATGGCGACGTCCACGCCCTTGCCGTCCGTTGCCTCAAGGACTTCTTTTTCCCAACCTTCTTGGGTATAATTGATGCCCACATCAGCACCTAATCGCTTGGCATCCGCCAACTTTTCTTCCGTGCTTGCCGTCGCTATTACTTTGCCGGCGCCGTGCAATTTTGCCAGTTGAACAGCGATGCTGCCGACACCACCCGCGGCCGCGTGAACAAGAACGGTCTCTCCTTCTGCCATTTGGCCCATCGTTATCAACACGTGATAGGCACTCAACCCTTGTAACGGCAAGGCAGCCGCGGTAGAGAAATCCAATGTGTCCCCGAGGGGGATTAACCCACGCTCATCCGCCGTTACATATTCGGCATATGCCCCCGACCCTGTCATTGTAACGACACGGGAACCCGGCTTCACACTCGTCACTTCGGGACCGACTTCCTGTACGACGCCTGCCAATTCTGCTCCGGGGATAAACGGAAGCGGCGTTGGCACAACATATTGCCCTCTCCGTCGTGCGGTGTCCGCATAATTGACGCCCACACGATGAACGGCAATTAAGACTTCGCGTCCTTCCGGTTTCGGTCGCTCTACATCCACTGTTTCCAATACTTCCGGCCCGCCATAGTTCGAGAATTGAATTGCTTTCATTTTATCACCTTTTCGCCTTTCAATTATTTTATGAGCCAACCGCCATCGGCAAGAACATCAGAACCGACCATATACGATGCTTCCGTTGAAGCGACAAACGCAATGATATTGGCTATCTCTGCTGATTGCCCCACTCGTTTTAACGCCGTGTTCCGTTCAATGGCTTTGGAAAACCGTTCATTCGTCAACGCATCTTCAGTTAGCGGCGTTTCCACAAATCCCGGTGACACCGAGTTCACCCGAATGCCGTACGGCGCAAGTTCGAGAGCAAGCGCTTTTGTGAAATTAAGCGCCCCCGCCTTCGCCGAACTGTAATGGGGGATCTGCGCACCGGCTTGATGCCCGGATAACGAAGCCACATTCACAATCGCGCGTGGTCGATGCTCCGTTTCTTTTTCCGCTTGTCTGATCATTAAAGCGCCGAGTGCCTGCGAAGAAAGAAACACGCTTTTCAAATTCACATCCTGCATGGCGTCCCAATCTCCCTCTGCCGTTTCCATGATCGGGGAATGTTTAGATCCGCCTACGCCGTTGATCAGCACGTCCAATGTTTCACATTCCGCTTCTACAAAAGAGACAAGCTTATCTACCTCTTCCTTTTTCGTCACATCGGCGGGAAAAATGACCGCCCCCGGGACTTTTGTAGCCACATGTTGTAATTTCTCTTTCGTCCGGCCCACTAAAATTACTTTTGCCCCTTCATTGGCGAGCCGAACGGCTGTCTCTTCCCCAATGCCACTCCCTGCACCTGTTATCAAGGCCGTCATATCTTTAAATCTCATTGTGTCCTCTCCTTCACGATTGAATGCCGTGCAACACCATATCGACGAAAACACCTGCTACTTCTTCATCGCTGTATTTCCCTTCAGGGTTAAACCATTGATAGCTCCAATTTATTACACCGAGGATCGCGAGCGTGACGATGGGCGGATTCAGATCACTGCGAAATTCTTGTGCTGCAATTCCCTCTCGGACAATCTCTTCGGTCCGTTCTCTTACTTGATTGCGCTTGCGTGCAATTTCCGTGTAACTCTCTGCACTCACATGACGCATTTCCCGAAAAATAATATTGGCACTTGAGCGATGATGTTTTATTTTCATGACCATTAAGTAGACAACACCGACGAGTTTATCCCTGTTACTTTTTGTTTCATCTTCTGAGAGTTCTTCAATATTCCGAACCAACTCATCGATATAATCAAAATGGATTTCGGTTAACAATTCTTCTTTACTGGAAAAATAGTAATAGAATGTTCCTTTGGTGACTTCCAGCGAACGAACGATATCTTGTATGGATGTTTCTTTAAATCCTTTTTCCCCGAATAATTGAATGCTTGCTTTCTTTATTTTTTCTCTCATTTTTCAGCCCTCGCTACATCAAGCTTGTCCCTCCGTCAACAACGACGACATCTCCGGTTATATACTTCGAAGCGTCGGATGCAAGAAAGAGGGTGGCTCCTTTCAAATCGTCATCTCCGCCAAAACGGCGAAGCGGTGTAAACGTCAGCATTGCTTGGCTGTTTTTGTCCATCAGTTCCTTTGACATTTTCGTCTTAAACCAGCCCGGGGCAATGGCATTGACATTAATATTATGACGCCCCCATTTTACGGCTAAATCTTTCGTGAAGTTAATGACCGCGCCTTTGCTCGTATTGTAGGGAATTGTATCCATCATTTCCGGCATCGAGCTTTTCAGGGCAGCAACCGATGAAATGTTAATAATTCGCCCTCCCCCTTGTTCGATCATCACTCGGCCGACCGCCTGGCTCATGAGAAAAGTGCCGGTAATGTTGACATTAATCACCTTTTGCCAAGCTTCCAACGGCACGTCAACAACCGCCGCCCCCCAAGTTGCGCCGCTGTTGTTGATCAGAATATCAATGGAGCCGAACGTCTCTTGCGTTTTTGCGACGAGATTATCCACGTCTTCTTGGTCGGTCACATCGCATTGCAGAGCCAGTGTTTCCACTCCGTATTCATCTTTCAGTTCTTTGGCCACGTCTTCGCAGTTTTCCACCCTGCGTGAGCAGAGCACAACGTTAGCCCCGGACTCTGCCATCGTTTCTGCAAATTGGGCGCCGAGGCCTCGACCGCCACCGGTAACAATGGCTGTTTTTCCTTTGATGTTAAAAAGATCCAATACACTCATTAGATAACCTCCCTTAGGCTTTTTGAACATACAATGTCTATTAGGCTGTAAATTCTGAACCTTTTTCTGATACTGACCATTTAGTATGGACATATTATAACATAAATTTAGTTTAATTAAACAAAAGTTTTCATAAAAACAGAAAAAAATGCTTTGCTTGTTCAGGGTTGAAAAAAGAATCTGGTTGCAGGCAAAGCATGAGCTTTGAAAAGACATGAGGGCTATAAGTTTTTCAAACGGTAAATTTCCCGAGAATGGTCTTTCACTTTTTCTTCAATGCCTGAAAAATCAACATCCAACAACCGCAACTGACGGTCAACAAAATCAAAACGATCCTTGGTTTCGTTAAAACGAGTACTGATTTCTTTCCTTATACCTCTTTGACCATCGGTCAGCACTTTTTGGCCAACTTTCAACTCTTCGATGTTTTCATCCATTCTAGTCATTCTTTCTTCCATCGAAGTAACTTTTCCATCCATTGCAGTGATTCTTCCATCCATCGACGTCATTCTTTCTTCCATACGTGCTTGGCCTGATTTTAGACCTTGAATATCATCACTCATTCGTCCATATGAAGTTTTTAACTCCGTAATATCTTGACCCATATCATCCAATTTCGACAAAATTTGCTCTAACTTTTCTTCGCTCATCGCTCTCCCCTCCTTTTTTACAAAGATAATGCCATTTAATATCACAAGTGTACACGAACATGCATTCTTTGTCAACTAAATTCAGAAAGAAAAACCCCCGTCGATCCAACGTGGGATCAACGGAGGTTTCATTGTTTCAGAGATATTACTTACACATTCACTTTGCTCATGGAAATGCCACATGCTTTAGCTACACCTTCGCCGTATGCAGGGTCAGCTTTGTAGCAATTACCGATGTGTCGGAGTTTAATGAATTCCGGCGCATCTGATATATCACGGGCAGTATTGGCAAATAATAATTCTTTTTGTTCATCGCTCATCAGATTGAATAATTTACCTGGTTGCTCGTAATAGTTATCATCATCTTCCCTGAAGTTATACGCGTATGCATCGCCATTAATCTCCAGAGGTTCTTCTTTACGTTCCGGCGTTTCTCCCCATTCGCCGTAACTATTTGGCTCATAAGCAATTTTACTTCCGTGGTTGCCATCAACCCGCATAGCGCCGTCACGGTGATAGCTGTGAGCTGGGCATTTCGGTGCGTTAACCGGGATTTGATGATGGTTGACACCTAAACGGTAACGTTGCGCATCTCCATAGGAAAACAAGCGTCCTTGTAGCATTTTATCCGGAGAATAGCCAATGCCGGGAACAATATTTGTCGGCGCAAAAGCCGCTTGCTCTACTTCTGCAAAGTAGTTGTCCGGATTGCGATTGAGCACGAATTCCCCAACCGGAATCAATGGGAAGTCTTTTTTATACCATACTTTTGTAAGATCAAACGGGTTGTAAGGCATGTTTTTCGCTTCTTCTTCTGTCATGACCTGAATATAGAGCTTCCATTTCGGATAATCACCATTATCGATGCTTTCCAGTAAATCTTTTTGGTTGCTCTCACGGTCTTTTCCAATTGTTTCTTCTGCTTCTTGGTCGGTTAAGTTCTCAATGCCTTGCTGTGATTTAAAGTGGAACTTCACCCATACCCGTTCGTTGTCAGCATTAATCATGCTGTATGCATGGCTTCCGAATCCATGCATATGACGGAATGTTTTAGGGACGCCACGATCACTCATAACAATCGTCACCTGATGAAGAGCCTCAGGCAATGAGCTCCAAAAATCCCATTTGTTTTGGGCACTGCGCTGATTTGTGTACGGGTCACGTTTAACGGCGTGGTTTAAGTCCGGGAACTTGATTGGATCTCTGTGGAAGAAAACAGGGGTGTTATTGCCTACGAGATCCCAGACCCCTTCATCGGTATAAAATTTCAAAGCAAACCCGCGAATGTCGCGCTCATCATCTGCGGCACCGCGTTCACCGGCAACCGTTGAAAAGCGGGCGAACATGTCCGTTTGTTTGCCAACCTCAGAGAAAATATCCGCTTTTGTGTATTTTGTAATGTCATGGGTAACCGTGAACGTACCGTACGCGCCGGAACCTTTCGCGTGCATCCGCCGCTCCGGAATGACTTCCCGGTCGAAGTTTGCCATTTTCTCAAGAAACCAAAAGTCTTGCATAAGCATTGGACCGCGCGGTCCCGCTGTCTGAACATTTTGGTTGTCGGGAACCGGATTTCCAAATGCCGTTGTCAGTTTCCTGTTTTCATTGTTTTTGTTTTCGCTCATGAAAAGCGCACCTCCAAGTGATTTTTAATAAAAAACAAGCCGCATGTTAAATTGAATGCTTACTGCCATTCATTCCCTCGACAGTCCGCACACACCCCCTTTAACACAATATGATGAAAGTTAACGGGTTTATCAACGGTATAATTCGTTTCCTGAGCAACGGAGTTGAGCCATTCTTTCGGAAGATCCGCGTAGACCTCATCGATTTTCCCGCACTCCATGCACGTAATATGGTGGTGGTCGTCGATGTTAGCATCATAGCGGCTGGCGTTATCTCCCAATTTCAATTCCGAAATATACTCCGCATCTACTAAGTAACGAAGCGAATTATAGATCGTGCCATAAGCGAAGTTTTGACCTCGCTCACGAAGCCGGTCCATAATTTCAACCGCTGTCGGATGATCTCCCGACTCCCGTATAACTTCATAAACAGCTTGTCTTTGGGGCGTATGATAAGCTTTTGCCGACATGTAATTCACCCCTCACATCTACTAATTTATACTTAGTCTAAATTTATGTCAAGACATACGCTCTCTATAATTTCGGGCTGCAATGCATACAAAAAATTGTCATCATCGATTTATACACAAAAAGTGTGATAGTGTTATGATAAGGAAAACAGATTCAGAGGTGAAAAAAGTGGCTCAAGCAAAAAAGAAAAACACAAATAAAAAAGCACCAATCAAAATGTTGGTCATTATCACGCTTGCCCTTGTCATTGTCATGGGCGCGCTTTTATTCGTCGTAAATAGCGGCGGAAACACCACGGCTGTCGAACAGGCACCATCCGTTGAAGATGTTCCAACGACAGGAGATGAAGACGCTCCCGTTTCAATCATTGAATTTGGGGATTACAAATGTCCGGCATGTTCCGATTGGGATTCCGAAATCGTTCCCCAACTATATGACGATTATATAGACACCGGCGATGCTTCGCTGTCTTTTTACAATTATATTGGTTTTGGGGAAGAGTCATTGTTGGCATCTTTGTCTGCTCGCACCATTTATGAAGAAACACCCGACCAATTTTGGAACTATCATCACGCCCTTATGCAATATGCAGGACAACAGGGGTCACAAGTGACTACCGATCTTCTATTGGATTTAGCGGACGAGCATGCCCAAGATGTAGATCTAGATGAGCTGGAGGAAGCCATCCTTAACCAGGAAGCAATGCCGAGAATAGAAGAAGATCACAGTGTAATAGAAGAATTTGACGTACAAGCAACGCCTACGATTATGGTCAACGACCAAGTTATTGACGATCCGTTTGATTATGGTGCCATCCAAGAAGCCATCGACGAAGAATTGGCAGCTGCAGACGCATGACACGGCAAAGCCTCTTCTTATACGCCGCATGGTTGCTGGCGCTCGTATCAACATTCGGAAGTTTATATTTCAGCGAAGTCGCAGATTTTGTTCCCTGTGAAATGTGCTGGTATCAACGGATCGCCATGTATCCGCTCGTGGTGATCCTCGGGATCGCTACCTTCCGTTCTGACTTCGGCATTCGTTTATATGCACTGCCATTTTCCGTTATTGGCGCTATCTTGGCAGCACTTCATTATGCGGAACAAAAAATACCGGCATTTGGCGGCGCAACGCCATGCGCGGAAGGGGTGCCATGCAGCGCCGAATACATTAACTGGCTTGGTTTTATGACCATTCCTTTTTTAGCCCTTATATCTTTCTTACTCATCACCATCTGTCTATTGTTCGTACGGCAATCATCCAAAAATTAAAGGTGGGAAAACCTTGAAGCAAAGGAGAATGACACTTCTTGTCACAACTTTGATCCTTCTGTTAAGCGCTTGCCAAGAAACGCAAGAAAACCAGCAAACGGATCATTCCGCCAAAGAAGAAAACACAAACAGCGAAAATAAGGAAGAAGATAACGATGATCCATGGGTTATCGAAGAAGAACGATTCAATGAGACCGAAACGGTGGAAGGGGTGGAAACCATTCAGAATCCGGATAATGTTCAAGTGCTCGTGAATCATGATTACGCCTTGCCGGAAGGCTATGAGCCTGACGATCTTGTCATTCCCGATGTGGCCTTCTCTTTTGATGAGGACGTAGAAAAACGGTATTTACGGGAACCGGCGGCAGATGCACTGGAAGATTTATTTGATGCGGCGGCAGATGACGGGCATGATCTTTTCGCCGTATCCGGCTTTCGTTCCTATGAACGACAAGATGCCGTTTTTGCAAATGCAGCAGCCGAAACGAGCGAAGAAGAAGCAAGCGAAACGGTTGCCACTCCAGGTAACAGCGAACACCAAACCGGATTGGCCATGGACATTTCCAGCGAAAGCAATGATTTTGAACTAAACACTTCATTTGCCGAAACGGAGGAAGGAGCATGGGTTGCCGAACATGCCCATGAACACGGATTTATCATCCGTTACCCGGAAGACGGGGAAGAGATAACAGATATTTCCTATGAACCCTGGCATCTCCGATATGTCGGCGAGGAAGCGGCAGAACTCATTTATGAAAATGACATTACGCTCGAAGAATTTTTCGAGCACGCCGGTAAAATATAAAGGGTGTTCCCCTAAACAGGGGAACACCCTTTAAAAAATCCATTCCATCAATGCCCAGCCTACCGCTCCGATCACACCGGCAACGACGGAATTAAGCACTTGTTCACTGTTAACGCGCTTCTCTTTGGACCAATCGATAATGAGCCATCCGACGAAGATGGCAAGCCCAAACCAAATGGCTTGCATGTTCCCCTCCCATTTCTAAACGTAAAACCGTTACACGTTATGTTGCCAACACCTGTTCCAATTCCCGAACAAGCATAACCCCCTCGCGAACGTACACCTGATCAACGTAGGCATCTTTTTCTTCCGGTGACGAAAATTGGTTCCATAGTGCACTGTACGCCGTGATCCCCTCATGGTCAAGTCCTGTTTGATACCGGTGGGACAAAATAAATGGTGTCCCCAACACAACCGTTGCGTCCCCGCTCCCGATTTCACCAACCGTCGCTGAAAATGGGATGCGTAAAAATTGATAGCCGTTGTCATCGGCGATTTGATATTCCATGTACGCGTGATCGTATTCCCATCCGCCTCCAATCATAAAGCCGAGGGGCCCTAACCTTTGTTCCAATTCCTTCAAGGGCATTTCCAAACCATTGATTTGTGATCGCAGTTCTAACATATCCACCGGCCTCCTATGAAGCAATTCGAAGAATTGTAAATTAAACTTCCATCAGAGGATTTTTCCTCTGATTGTTAGTTGCAGTCCCCATTATTTCAGAGGTCAGAAAAGGATTTTTTCAGGATTTCTGGGTCTTCCGGAATCGCCACATCTTTCGTTACTATCCCTCTAAATACGGGTTTCATACAAATCATAGGAGAGGCAGTTTCCACCAATTTTTTTGGCTATTGCCATTCGTTCAGACGTTCTTCCAACTCGGTGCGGCGTTGTTCATGACCGGATTTTCCCAAAAGAGCATACATATTCTGCTTATAGCTTTCCACCCCCGGTTGATCAAACGGATTGACCCCAAGCAAATAGCCACTTAAAGCGCAAGCCTTTTCAAAAAAATAAATCAATGCACCCAGGGAAAAAACGTTCAGCTCATTCATTTCAAGGAAAACATTCGGCACTGCTCCATCCGTATGTGCCAACATCGTCGCTTGAAATGCTTTTTGATTGATGGCATCCAAACGCTCTCCGGCAAGAAAATCAAGCCCATCTTCATCACTGGCGGATTGGGGAATTTGTATTTCATTCCGGCTTTTCCTAACGAATAAAACGGTCTCAAATAAATGGCGACGCCCATCCTGAATGTATTGGCCCATCGAATGAAGGTCGGTCGTAAAAACCGCCGATGCAGGGAAAAGTCCCTTGCCGTCTTTCCCTTCACTTTCCCCGTATAGCTGTTTCCACCATTCACTGAAATCCGTAAGTTTCGGTTCATAAGTAGACAACAATTCAATCTGTTTTCCTTTTTGATACATCAGGTTTCGAAAAGCTGCATATTGATAAGCCTGATTATGACTTAAACGCTCATCGGTGTAATCACGGCGTGCTTCCTCCGCACCCGCGATCAGATCCCGGATAGAGATGCCGGCCGCGGCAATCGGAAACAATCCCACAGGTGTAAGGACGGAGTATCGCCCGCCAACATCGTCCGGGACGACGAACGTTTCATACCCTTCCGCGTTTGCCATCGTTTTTAAAGCACCTTTTTCCCGATCGGTCGTGGCGATGATGCGTTTTTTTGCTTCTTCTTCTCCGTATGTATGCTCCATCCATGTTTTCACGATGCGGAACGCAATCGCAGGTTCTGTCGTCGTTCCCGACTTGGAAATGACGTTTACGTAAACACTTTTTCCTTCCAGCGCTTCAAGAAGTTCATTTGTATAGTCGGAACCGAAATGCTCCCCGAGAAAAAAAACATCCGGACCGTTTTTCTTCTGCGGATGCAAAGAAGAATGAAAAGCGTGGCATAACCCCGATATCACGGCTTTTGCTCCCAGAGATGAACCACCGATGCCGATGACAATAAACACATCTGCATCTTTACGGATCCGCGCGGCTGATTTTTCAATACGGGAGATTTCCTCTTTGTCAGGTAAATCCATCCAACCAAGCAAACCCGCTCCCTTCCCGGTTCCTGCATGTAAAAGATGGTGGGCGTGGGAAACCGCCGGGTGCAACTGCTCCCATTCATGATCAGCCACAAACAAAGCGACATAATTCAAATTCAGCGACACAGGTGACGACATAAAAAATCCTCCCTCTTTTATCTCCTCATACATAATCTAAACATTTCTCCCTCATACTACCTACAGGTATTAGAAAACTTGGCTTTTCGCCAAGCTTTTATGGCGAAAGCCTTAGTTACACTTATGTAGGCAAGAGAGTTGATTTATACTTTCTTTCCTACCATGTTAGGGAGGTGAAGGAATGAGCGGCTTACAACGCACGGCTCTTATTATAGCAATTATAGGCGCGGTCAACTGGGGGCTGATCGGATTCTTCGGCTTTGACTTGATTGCTGCGATTTTCGGCGGCCAAGGCGCCGTGTTTGCACGGGTCATCTACGCCATTGTCGGTCTCGCAGGTCTCTATTGTATTTCCCTTCTTTTTATTCCTCAAGAACAAACACAACCAAGTCCCGAGCCACAAAGATGAATCAGCCATGAAAAAACCCGGACGCTGCAAATGTCCGGGTCTCATTTATTTTTTTGCTGGAAACATTATTTACGGGCACGTTTGTTCAGATCAGCGTGAATTTCATTGGACTCTTTCAACCAATCTTTAAGTTTATCTTCCAATGTGTTGAATCCTTGATTTTTGCTTTCTTGTTTCTTCGGTCCACGTGATCCGCCGCCGCGTCGACTGTCGCCGCCTTCCGGCGCGGGTTGGGTGGCACGAATGGACAGGGAAATCTTGCCGGATTCAGCATCTACGGACTTCACTTTCACTTTCACTTCTTCACCGACAGAAAGCACATCATTAATATCTTTCACGTAGCCGTGGGCCACTTCGGAAATATGAACAAGTCCCTGGTTTTTATCATCAAGCGCAACGAATGCGCCGAACGGTTTAACACCCGTCACCTTGCCTTCCACAATGTTTCCAACTTCATACTCTGCTACAGACATTCGAACATCCCCTAAACATTTATTAACGCATAAATCATACCACATGTTGCACCTTTCAGGCAAAGAAAAGTTCAAGATCTGGAGATGACGATGCTTGACAACCAATCTTCCCCAAAATAATGTGTACATAACTGCTTTTTTTAACACTCGGAAAGGAGCTGTTCATAAAGAATGGCCTCTGATCAATGGACATCACGGATTGGATTTATTTTGGCTGCCGCCGGATCAGCCATCGGGTTAGGAACCGTTTGGCGTCTTCCCTATGTCGCCGGCACAGAGGGAGGCGGTGCTTTCTTCCTTATTTTTCTCGTGCTTTTATTAACGATGGGAACGGCTTTATTGCTCGCTGAATTTGTCATCGGGCGGCATACACAGGAAGGGGCGATTCACGCCTACAAACGCATTGCTCCCAAAGGCCAATGGCAACTGGTTGGGGTTTTGGGGATGATTGCCGCTTTCTTGCTTTTATCTTTTTATAGCGTCGTTGGAGGTTGGATCCTCGCCTACCTGGTGCGAAGTTTCGGCGGTCAAGTGACCAATCCGCCAGGCGGTGATTACAACGCGCTATTCGAAACGATTACCGCGAACCCTTGGGAAGTGGGAGCAGCCCACCTTGCTTTTATGATTATGACGATTCTCGTCGTTCAAAAAGGAATTCGCAAAGGAATTGAAAAAGCAAGCGTGTACATGATGCCAGCTTTGTTTATTCTTTTTGCCGTACTCGTCGTTCGTTCCCTGACGCTTGATGGCGCTTGGGAAGGTGTTGTTTTCTTCTTGCAGCCTGACTTATCGGCCGTAACCGGCGAAACGCTGCTGACAGCCCTTGGGCAAGCGTTCTTTTCCCTTAGCCTCGGTGTTTCTGTTATGGTTACATACAGTTCTTACTTAGGAAAAAATGAAAACCTGCCGCGATCTGCCTGGTCGGTCGTTTTGCTGACGATTCTCACTGCGTTTATGGCAGGACTCGCGATTTTTCCAGGCGTATTTGCATTTGACTTGCAACCGGACGAAGGACCTGAGCTTATCTTTACGATTTTACCGGCGGTCTTCGGTGAGATGACCTTCGGGGCCCTCTTTTTCACGCTTTTTATGATTCTCATGCTGTTCGCGACGTTGACGTCAGCATTTTCACTCGTGGAAATCATCGTCAAACCGTTGGTTCGCGGCAAAGAACAAAAACGTGTCAAAATGACGTGGATTGTCGGTTTGCTCATTTTCGCAATGGGGGTTCCTTCAAACCTATCCTTTGGCGTTCTGGCCGATTGGAACGTGTTTGGCGACATCTTTTTTAATCAAGTCGATTACCTCGTCAGCAATATTTTACTGCCTACCGGCGCATTGTTCATTTCGCTGTTTGTTGCTTGGAGAATGCGTAAAGAAGATTTGCAGGAAGAATTGCTGCGCGGAAGCAACAGAGGAACGGGGTTGTTTAACACTTGGTTCTTTGCAATTCGCTATGTTGTACCGATTGCGATTGTGGTTGTTTTTATTTCTATGATTTAAAGGTCCATTTAACCGTTTTGCCGAGGAGTCCCCTTCAAAATCTTTGATTTAGTGGGGATGAATCGGCTTTTTTTTATTAGAAAAAGAGGAAAAAAGACCTTAATAAAAAACATAAGTTTGGGATAATCGAAGTGAATCACACGTTCGGAAAGTGACGATAAATGTTGGTACGCATGAATGATAAATACGAAATGTTTCCAACCGAAAAATAGAGGCAAACCATGGATCGTTGGCTGTCTATTTGTCGTCACCAGTACAATTCCGCTCGTTTGGACAAACAAACAGTCGCCCTTCTTAAAACGATGCCGTCGCAACCTTTGCAAGAAGTATTCTTCCCGTCTGGAGAAAGCGTACAAGAACTTTTTCGAAGAGCGTGCCCGTTACCCAAAAATCAAGCAGCACAAGGATTATACGTCAATGACATTTACACAGTTTGGGGTGGAAAAACGAAAGGTAAAAAACAACGTACGGGATGTGCGTTATGCTGCTTCGTTAGACGAGAACAATCATCTCCTTTTTTCAAAGCTCGGGGCCGTGTATGTCAATTTTCATCGCCCATTAGAAGGAAAGGTGAAACAAGTCACGATCAAACGCCAGGGTCATCGTTGGTTCGCGATCTTCAGCGTCGAAAGACTTTTCCGTTCAATCAACAGGCGTCGCTCGACAAGTTTTGTTATAAACACTTTTTAGCGTGAAATACAGGGGATTCTCTATGAATCCTAACGTTACAACCGAGGATGGGAATGACGGAGCCATGTTTCCCGAAACCATCCCGCCAATACTCCTGCATGCGTCATGACAGACAGGTCATGGGGTTTGAAGACAGGTAGAGTCGGCAGAACGAAGGCTAGAGCCACCTTACGAGGAAGGTATGCCAACGGATATGCCGGACGGCTGAAAAACTGGATATGGTGAGAATGGTTTCCGTGGAGGGAAACTGACGAACAACCGAATGTACAGGTCTATAGTGGAACTATAGGGAAACCTATAGGCCATCCAACGATGGCGTGAGTAGCGTGGAGTAAAACTGCGCCTTCTGAAACACGCTATACCGAACAATGGCGGTATCTCGCTCACAGGCTTAAAGGGAACACCTACGTTCAGAAAGGATAGCTAGGTTGTAAGGGACTTGGAAAACAAGGAACGTTGAAACAAGGACTGTCATCCGAAACGTTTGCTATAAGACTTGATGTCGAAAGGCATTGATCCTTGCGAGGGTAGGGGCATGACCAATGAAACTCCTGTAATGGGAGGGGAGGAACAGCCCCAAGTCTAGCGAATGGAACGATCATTTTCCAAATGTGCATTGCATCGATCGGGTAAGAACGTGGGAACATCACTCTTTAGAGAGGATGCCACAATGCAAGCTTTACGTTATTGGGATTACTACGATATGACGGAAATATTCACGGATTTGTATGAAAAGTCCATCGAACGCCAAAGCTTTTCTCGTCTCTATGATGTCATCACATCACGGGAAAATATCCTTTTAGCCTATCGGACCATCAAATCCAACAAAGGTTCAAAGACATCGGGAACCGACGGGAAAACCATTGCCGATTTAAAATCGTGGTCGGAAGAAGATTTAATCGCTGAAGTCGGAAGCAAACTCAAAAACTACTGCCCAAAGAAAGTACGAAGGAAGTGGATTGAAAAAGATAACGGGAAATGGCGACCACTGGGCATTCCATGTATACTTGATCGTATTATCCAGCAATGTTTTAAACAAGTGCTGGAACCGATTGCGGAAGCACAATTTTACAATCACAGCTATGGATTTCGCCCACTTCGGTCTGCTCATCATGCCATGGCAAGAATCCAATTTTTGATTAATCAGGCACACTTCCACTTTGTGGTAGACATTGATATCAAAAGTTTCTTTGACAATATCAATCACACACTACTGATCAAGCAATTGTGGAATATGGGCATACAAGATCGCAAAGTGATGGCATGCATCTCGAAAATGCTAAAAGCTGAGATCGACGGAGAGGGAACTCCAGTTCGTGGCGTGCCGCAAGGTGGATTGTTGTCAACGTTACTTTCAAATGTCGTGTTGAATGATTTAGACCAATGGGTCGCCGATCAATGGGAGTTCTTCCCGTTATCAAAACCCTATCAATCCAAAGAAGGCGAAAGAAATGCCAAGAAACGCACCCGACTCAAAGAAGGTTACCTTATCCGTTATGCAGATGACTTTAAAATCCTCTGTAAAGATGGGGAAACAGCTCAGAAATGGTATCATGCGGTTCGCCTATACCTCAAAGACCGTTTGAAACTGGATATATCGCCAGAGAAATCCCAAATTGTGAATCTGAGGAAAAAGGAATCGGAATTTCTCGGGTTCACCATCCGTGCGAATAAAAAGGGCAAAAAGAGAGTTGCGCATACAGGGATCAAAGCAGTGAAAAAGCAGAAGATCAAACAAGAAGCGAAAAAGCTTATTCGAAGAATAAGATCTTCCCCATCTGCACTCAACGCACTCCTCTTCAATAGTTTTGTTTCTGGACTGCATCAATACTTTAAACGAGCCACAAAAGTAAATCTAGAGTTCTCGCGTCTTGCCTACGATCTTCAACCGTACATCTACAATCGTCTCGGACCTGTAGGAAAATATGAACACCCTAATAATCCGCCACCCACGTATAAAAAGCTCTATAAACAAAGCTTTAAAACGTTCAAAATTTGTGGCGTGTATTTATTTCCCCTTGCCGATGTAAAAACCGTCCATGCGATGGGTTTTACGCCAACCGTTACCCCTTACACGAAGAAAGGTAGGGAAAAGATTCACAAACGGTTACGTCCAGATTTAGGGCGAGAGATCGGGGTGCTGATGAAAGCAACGATTCCTCATCGAAGTGTCGAATATTTGGATAATCGAATCAGCCGATACAGCATGAAAATGGGGAAATGCGAGATTACAGGCATGGAGTTGCCCGCCTCGGAAGTTCATTGCCATCATTACATTCCAAGGCAGCTGGGTGGAACCGATCAATTTCATAACTTGCGAATTGTTCATAAGGATGTACACCGTCTCATCCATCATACGGATGATGAAAAGGTGCGAATCCTTCTTCGTCAATATAAAATCAACGCATTGCAATTAGAAAAGATCAACAGGTATCGAGAACAATGTAGATTACGAAGCATCGAGCAATCCTAATCACAGAAGTAACGAGGAACTTATGATCCAGTATATTTCGTTAGATGGAACGCGGAGTGCGGGGAAACTTGCACGCTCCGTGTGGAGCAGGGGAAAAGCTAGAGATCACGTCAAAGGCTTACCTATTGCTGACTGATGTTGGGATTTATAAGTTTGCCGTGCTATCGGATGGAACCAACGTCAAAAATCCGAGATTCCTTCTGAAGGCAGAAAAAAATTGAAACGAGCACAAAAGAAACTTTCCCGCATGAAGCAAGGCTCAAATAACTGGAAGAAACAGCTTCAAAACGTACAGCAGCTGCACATAAAAGTGGCAAACCAACGACGTGATTTTCTTCATAAGTGAAGTTATCAGCTTTCGAAAACGTATAAATTCGTTTTTGTAGAAGACTTGAAGATCCAAAATATGGTGGAAAACCGCCATTTGGCAAAATCGGTTCATGACGCTGGTTGGGGTGCTTTTTGTCAAAAACTTGACTACAAGTGTAAAAATAATGGTGGCTCATTTGTAAGAATTAAACCCCATTATACCAGTCAAAACTGTTCCAGCTGCGGGGAGCGTGTGAAAATGGCCCTGTCCGTTCGCGCGCACGTATGCCAGTCATGCGGCACCGTTTTAGACCGCGACCATAATGCTGCCATCAATATTGTGTCCAACTGTATAAATAAAAGGTTTCGACTGTAGGGCAAGGTCCTGTCCGAACAATATAAAACAAAGCCCTGAGAGATGATGTAAGACCCGGTTCACATAGTACAAAGCCATCGTCCGTGAATAGGGAAGCTTCATAAAATCTTTGATTTAGGCGGAGAGGTTCACGCATGCTATAATAGGAGGTGAAGAAATAAACGGAGGTGTCATAAGACAGTGGGGAAAAGAATCGGACTTTTTATTTTAACGAACATTCTCGTTTTGACAACGGTGGCCATCGTTTGGTCGTTGATTACAACGTTTACGACTATCGATGGCTCCTTTCAATCCAGCGACGGGGTATTGGGCATTAATGTCCTCTCCTTGTTAATTTTCAGTTTATTGCTCGGGTTCGGGGGCGCGTTATTCTCCTTGGCTATTTCTCGTTGGGTCGCGAAGAAAATGATGCGCATAAAAGTTTTGGATCCTGAAAAAAACTTAAACCAGGCGGAACGTGCCATCGTTGAAAAAGTACATCGAATGGCGGGCGCCGCAGGGCTTGTTCATATGCCCGAGGTGGGGGTTTATCAATCGAAGGAAGTGAACGCCTTCGCAACCGGTCCTACGAAAAAGCGGTCACTCATTGCAGTATCCACCGGATTATTGCAAGAAATGGATGAAAATGCCGTAGAGGGAGTCATCGCCCATGAGATTGCCCATGTGGACAACGGGGATATGGTGACGATGACGTTGTTGCAAGGGATCGTCAACACATTTGTCGTCTTTTTATCACGGGTAGCAGCGATTATCTTATCGCGGTTTGTGCGCCCTGAGCTACAATTTATCGTGCAGATTGCTGCCATCATCATTTTGCAAATCCTCTTCTCCATCCTCGGCAGCCTTGTCGTTAACGCGTATTCCCGCCACCGGGAATACCACGCGGACCGGGGCGGAGCCGATTTTGCAGGAAAAGATAAAATGACCCATGCACTGCGTTCGCTGCAAAACTATGCAAATCGTGCACAAGTGGATGATCATACGGACGATTCAGCACTGCAAACGATGAAAATCAATGGAAAACGCGGGTTCGCACAGTTATTTTCCACCCACCCGGACCTACAGGATCGCATTGATCGTTTGGAGCAATCGTGAATATAATGAAAAAGCAGCGATGTGAATCGCTGCTTTTTCATTATTGCTATTCCGATTCGCTTTCCTTTTTTGGGTCAACGCAATGACAACTAACTGGCAGTCTATCAATCAACGGGTTTGCAGCAAGCGTACAACAGTGAAACTGTCCGGGAGTAGCCGTCAAGACTGGGAATCTAATGGAACCAGGGTCTCCTATGGCCAGTTAGCCGCTTCAGACACTTAGTCTATCCGATGCGTGAGGACACGCAGTGCTCGGAAGTGCAAAGTAATCCCTTGAACGGGGATTGTGTTGCTCCGAGAGGAACAAATGGAGCTGAGTAATCCCTCTGACGAAGGTCGAGTTATCCTAGAGGAACAAAGGATGAAAAGTAATCCCTCAAACGGAGGGCCAGCTGCCCTGAGAGGAACAAGGGATGAAAGCCACTCTCCCGCACTTTCAATCTTTTTACCGGATCGGGATATTTGCTCGTATGCAGAAAAGAAACCGGGGTTATCTTATTTGTTTTGTTTCACTTTTCATCCATCTCCTTTTTGATGAAATAGGCCATATGATTAACGAATGCTGTGACCTCGGCGTCCAACCCTTCCCAATTATCCACATACTCTCCTCGATAGGCTTTTCTGGCTACGTTAAGTAACGTCGCGTATTCTATAGATAACCGTGGGATCGCCCAATCTGCAGCCACATCTTTTGGAGAGATTTCACCAACCGCCACTGTCTGCCACATGCGGGCGAGTGTCAAAATGACGTTACGTTCATCCCCTTTCATTCCCTCCAACAATTCGGGCAACGACTCCATGATCGCTTTTCGAATATCTGTCAGCGGTACAGGATCAAGTATTTCTGATGCACAGGGACCAAGCAGAGAAACGCTATTCTTTCTCACCTGTGCCAAAACAATAGCCAAATCAGGGTCATACGTTGGCTCCTGGATTTTTCCTTTTTCAAACTCTTCCCTGAGCCACTCCCCATAAATAAATTCATTTTTCGGAGGATAATGCCAAGGAACAATTGATTTATGATTTACAACCGTAACTTCAAGTGGCCGTATAAATTCTGCATTTCCTATCTTCCCGGATACAAGCATTAATCGGTCTATTAGTTTTCTTCGGATTATTTCAGATAACCCTTGGTTAACAACTACGAAAACATCGACATCGCTGTTCATACGCAGGCCACCTTTTACTGCCGAGCCAAATAGATAGATTCCTATGATCGAACTGCCAAACAACGCCTCGACAATTTTTAGTGCTCCCATCGCTTCCTTCGGTATTTTTTCGTTAATCAAATCGGTCACCAACGCCACACTCCTTTGATCTCTGCCAGTTTAGCATATAACAGAAGTGAATTTTTCCGTTATAATTGAAAAAGACTCTCAATTGTGATTGACAAAAGCGATAGCAATGCTTATAATGGTTTCAAGTTAATTGATAATGATTTTCATTATTGATTATTGAGAACGTAATACATAATAAAGGAGCTTATAAAACATGGGGAAAAAGCAACTATTTGGAATACTTATCGGTATGTCAATGACTGCTGCACTTGCCGCGTGCGGCGGGGAAAATAACGATGAAGCGACAGGTGATGAAGAGAATCCATCATCGGAAACGGAAGAAATCACCATTGAGCATGATTTGGGAGAAGCGAATGTGCCTGTAAACCCGGAAACCGTTGTGTCCTTTGATAACGGCGTAACAGACTCCATTCGGGAGCTAGGAGGCAATATTAGCGGCATTCCCAAAGCAGGAAGTGTCCCGGAATATTTGTCAGAGTTTGAAAGCGATGAATACGAAGATGTAGGCGATCTTTTTGAACCTAACTTTGAATTGATTAATGAAATGCAACCGGATGTCATTTTTATTTCCGGGCGTGCCTCCGACAATTATGAAGAACTGAGCGAAATTGCCCCAACTGTTTATATGGATATTGATGACGGGGACTTTATGGGATCATTAGAAGAAAACGTTACAACATTAGGGGAAATTTTTGACGCTGAAGATGAAGCAGAAAATCAATTGGACGAAGTACAAACAAGAGTTTCCGAAGTTAGTGACCAGGTGAATGAAGCTGACGAAGACGGTTTAATTCTTTCTGTAGATGATGGTTCGGCAAGTGCTTATGGTGCAGGCTCCCGTTTTGGCATTATCCATGATGCACTTGAAGTCACTCCGGCGGATGAAGAAATTGATTCAGAAACGCATGGGGAAAATGTATCCTTTGAATACATTGCGGATGTTGACCCGGATAATCTGTTCGTCTTGGATCGTGGCGCAACCGTCGGAAGCGACGAAGAAGCAAGCCTAAATGAAATCCTTAATAATGAACTCGTCGAATCAACTACTGCTGCTCAAAATGATAAAATCACCCAAATGACCGGTGATTACTGGTATCTAAGCTATGGCGGGTTAGAATCCACGAATCATATGATCGACGAAGTTGAAGAGGCTTTTGAAGAATCATAGGTAATAAGAAAGGATCCCTCGTTACAATCGGGATCCTTTCTTATTCCCGATTAGTGATCATCATGGTCGTGATCGTCCATGAAATCACTTTCGAGATCAATGGCGTCTTCATCGAACGCGTCTATGTCTTCCTGATCTACGTCTCCGACGATGATATGATGGACAGGCATCGAATGCATACCTCTTGCCGTCACATGGGGTTGTACAAGATAAATGCCATCCTCTTCAAACGTGTACTCGGCACTGTAGACCCCATCATTTTCCGCTTCTTGTTCGATCATATCACTGTCTTCTTTGCTTCCATCTTCCCAGACTTCAAAAACGACTTCGTCCGCATCCGTAACCGCCTCATCTTCTTGCGTCACTTGTGTCTCTAACATGTGCTCACCTGTGTCCATTTCTTCAGGCATTGTCACTTCCACGTCGATCGCTTCCGTAGAACCCGGATCCCCTTCCGCTTGATCTCCCTCAGCCCCACAAGCGACAAGGAAAACAGAAAAGAGTCCACAACCAAGCATTTTCATTTTCATATAGGAAAAACTCTCCTTTAAAAATTAATCATGACCAACAAACATCATCGATCTCGTAGTCTTCAGAGGAATCCGCATCCCCTGTTAAGCACGTAAAACATCCATTATAAACAATCGCGCTGCCAATTGCCCAGATTTCCTGCTCGCAGTTAAAGCATGTCGCTCCGGCTTTCTTGTCTGCAACTGCTTCTTTAAGATTCTCTCTTAACTGCTTTGGTTCTTCGTCAGGGTTCGTCTCGCAATGCATTTTTACAAACTTTTCGATTGAAATAGGTACCATTCCAATGATTTTCCTTTCTCCATTAAATGGTTCTTTTGAGAATCCATAGGTTTTGAACAAAGAAGGAGGCTTGTTTTCCGCCAAGTTTGATGATTTCTTTTGCGTCTTTTTTAGACGCTTCGTTTGCCTTAACTTTGCCATCGGATAAGTAAAGCGCGTATAACCCTTTTTTAATCAATAAATGAAATTTCTCATCGGGCAGTCCCTTGAGTCTTTTTGTCGCTTCATGATCGATGTATTTAAATCGTTCAAGCATATCATTCTTATTTTCATAGTATGCTACAAAATTCATTTCATTTTCCTGTCGATCTTCTTCTTGATCAATAAAGTAATCGAGCATAATATGCAACCCTTGCAACCACGGGAAATAGGCATCTTTCAGACGTTTGGATTCTTCTTTCGTCCTTGGGCCACTTGCCGCGTATGCCGCGAGGCAATACAGAGCGAGTGTTGATGCAACGGCACACGAAAACTCGTACCAGCGCATGCCTGGGACCAAATCCTTGTTTTCATTGTAAAAGTTGACTAATAATTGTTCACGCTGGTCTTCTTCCACATGTTTATAGACTTGAAAATCAATGTAGTATTGGGATACGTCTTTCATGTCCGCTTTCATGGCAGAAAAACCCGGAAATTTAACAATAGCCTCCCTGCAATGCTTGACCATTTTTTCTAAGTAGCCATCATCTTCAAATCCCGGTCGGTATTGGTAATAATTGTTGATCTGCCCATATGGCTCTAAACTATCCAATAACGCTTGGTGCATGGACCGAAAATCATCGGGGTTATGTGCGTCATTTTTATCGCAAAGGGTATCCAAATAATCACAAATGGATTGATAGGCAACCATAAATTCAATGTAAGCATCTTGGTTATCCCCGGCAAGTAAAGCTAATATGCTCCCGCCTTCACAATGGAATGTTTTATCGCTTACGGTCCATGTTGCCTGCTCACGAATTTCTTTATCTTTTATGTTCTGCCCTTCTCTTTTCCAAGACTCAAGTTGTTGATGAGCTTTCGGCAACGTTTCTTTTTTCGCTCTTTGTAAAATCCTTACCGGGTTGGAAGGTGTAGATTTAGTCATTATGATCACGACCTTGTTTGTGTAAGTTTCTATGCTGAAATGTAATGTCATTTTCGGGTCACAAAATCTATAGTTGACAAATGGGTTATGCACTATGGTAAGCGCTACGGAAAAACACTACGCTAGTACAGAGTGGTTGAATTATCCAGTCACACCCATGGGAAACACCAAAAAGGAGGGCGTCACAAGTGCATTATGGCTGAATTTCCTCACACTTAATGATTTTACCTTCCGGTTGTTCCACAGGACTCACTCATGGCACCTCTGATTAAGATATTATTGCTTCTAGAGGTGTCATAACTCGTTCATGGCACCCCTGATTAGGTTATTTACTCTTCGAGTGGTTTCATGACTCATTCATGGCGCCTCTGATAGGGGTAATTTTCCTTCTTGAGGTGTCATAATGGCGATTTTGGACGTTCTCTTCGCGGAGGCTAATATTAAACGCGCATTTTATTTTTGGTACCACATCCACTGGGTGGAGATCTGGCACTTTACCTTAATTTGGTGCCATTAACAATGGGGATCAGTTACTTCAGCCGTCCCGGTCTAGTTAGTTTTATTACCCTTAATTATTCACTGATAGATTTTGATGAACAGCCTTATTTTTATCATACAATCGTTTGTTAAACTTATAAGATACAGCTGTTATTGGTATTTTCATTACGTCTGCACACATCGTTACGAGAGTGTGAGAGTTATTTCATTGCACCTTCGACGTTTGATTCCGGCTGTGAAAAATCAGCTTTTTTCAACCGTGCATCGAGGATAAAGTTGCCGAATGGGATAAATGCGACGGCGCTTGAACCGAAGATCCATTTCCATGACCAGCGTATGGTAAGAGTTAAGAGTAGAACGAACGCCATGTACAGGATGTAAAGGATCCCATGGGCCATCCCTACAAAAGAAACAACAGTATCATAACCGGCCATATATTTTAGTGGCATAGCCACAAATAGAAGTGTGACGAGTGAAAGGCCTTCGATGTGTCCCACACATCGAAACCATTTTAATAAAAAGTTTTTCATTATCATCTCTCCCTCCGCCTACTTTACATGAAATCAGAAGGACAGAGGGCGACAATTTCTTGAATTTTATGCCGTGATTTTTTACATAAAATAGGAGAGCCTTTTATCATTTGCTCTCCTTTTCCCCATTATTGGGCATGCCGTTGGACGAACGCTTCGATGCGGGCGGTTGCTGTTTGCAGGGCATCCATAGACGTTGCGTATGAACAACGAACGTGGCCTTCACCGCCCTTCCCGAATACCGATCCCGGCACTACCGCCACTTTTTCCTCTATCAGCAATTGTTCGGCAAATGTTTCATCATCCATCCCCGTCGCTTCCACCGATGGAAACGCGTAAAAAGATCCGCCGGGAAAACGACAAGTTAATCCCGCCTCATTTAACGCGTGTACAATGTAATTGCGCCGGGCACGATAACTGTTCGTCATTTTTTCCACAGTTTCTCTCCCATTTCGCAATGCTTCCAACGCACCATGTTGCGCCGGTGTCGGGGCACACATGAGGGAATACTGATGAATTTTCAACATCGCTTGCGTAATATCGTTAGGTGCGCAAACGTAACCGAGCCGCCAACCTGTCATGGCAAATGCTTTGGAGAACCCGGAAATTAACACGGTTCGGTCGCGCATACGGTTCAGTGCCGAAAAGGCGGTGTGCGGCGTGTCATAACTGAGCTCCGCGTAAATCTCATCGGAAAAAACGAGCAAATCATGGGCTTCCGCTACCTCCGCAATCGCCTGAAGCTCAACATCGTTCATGACCGCTCCCGTTGGATTGTTCGGAAACGAGAGAATGATCGCGCGGCTACGCTCGGTGATTGCTGCTTCCAAACGTTCTTTCGTCAATTTAAAATCAGTGGAAGCATCGGTCGGGACAGGCACGGGTACCGCTCCTGACATTGTAACCAACGGCTCATACGAGACGAACGCAGGTGTTGCTACCAGCACTTCATCACCCGGATCAATCGTCGCCCGTATGGCAAGATCGATCGCCTCGCTAGCCCCTACCGTAACAATTATTTCCTCTTCCGGATCATAGCCCACGCCAAAACGGTCAAACATATACCCGCTAATAGCCGTACGCAATTCAATCATGCCGGCATTCGATGTGTAGGAGGTGTATCCTTGCTCCAGGGATGCCATAGAGGCTTCCCGCACATTCCAAGGCGTGACAAAATCAGGTTCGCCAACGCCCAGGGAAATGCAATCTTCCATAGTTGCGGCCAAATCAAAAAAACGGCGGATGCCGGAGGGTTCAATACTGGAAACCGCCCGTGAAAGTCGCTTTTTTTTCGTTGTCGTTTGCACCGTGTGTTGCTTCATGGTGACACCACCATACGGCGATCTTTTTCCTCTTGATTGAAAATAACGCCGTCATGTTTATATTTTTTCAATCGAAAATGCGTCGTCGTTGACAATACCGCGTCCAGTGTAGACAGCTTATTGGACACAAAGCGAGCAACGCCCTCCATCGTTTGCCCTTCGACCATTACGGAAAGATCATAAGTCCCTGACATCAAGTATAGGGCGGTGACTTCCGGGAAACGCTGAATACGCGCAGCCACTTCATCAAAACCAACCTCACGCTGAGGGGTAACTTTTACATCGATCATGGCGGCAATGTGATCTTCCGTGGTCACTTTATTCCAATCAATAATTGCTCCATAGCTCAAAATAATCTTTTCGTCTTCAAGTTTTTTCATACAATTTTTTACATCATCTTCGTTTTCGTCCAACATTTTCGCGAGCACATCCGTTTCGATGCGCCCATGATGCTCAAGTATACGAATGAGCTCCAATTCTTTCTCTTTTGTCACTGCCATTCCCCCATTGATGAAAATGCCTATCTATACATACCTTATTATAAAACCGTTTATCATGTTCCAAGACGACGAATATCTCCATTTTATCATAGATTTCGACTGTGATTCTGACTATTTTTTGAAAGTGGGAAAGAAATGAAAGGATACATCAGTCATTATCATAAAGAACCGACCGTTGCAATGCTCATCATTGATATGATCAACGACTTGGAATTCGAAAATGGGGAAAAATTGTATGAACCAATGCGAGCCGCGGCCAATCAAATTGCAGCACTAAAAGCGCAGGCAAAATCGTTTCATATTCCGGTTATTTACGTCAACGATAATTATGGATTTTGGCAAAGTGACTTTCGGGAACTTGTCAACCATTGCCTCTCCGAAAATGTCCGCGGCCAAGAAATTGTCCGTATCCTCCCGCCGGATGATGAGGACTATTTTGTGTTAAAACCGCAGTTTTCCGGCTTTTTTTATACCCCGCTCGACCTTCTGTTGCGCTACCTAAACGTACGCACGTTGATTTTAACCGGAGCATCCGGCAATATGTGTGTCCAGTTCACGGCAAACGATGCCTATATGCGGGGATATCACTCGATTGTCCCTCGCGATTGCATTGCTTCGGTTCACAACCATGAGAACGAAGAAGCCATTCAAATGATGGAAAAAGTTTTAAAGGTATCTACGACCCCGGCTGCTGAATTATCGATGCGCAATGTCATTACCGAGGCGCAGGCGTATTACGAAGATACTTGATCGGTTAGAAAAAGAAAAGGCAGCATGTGAACGCCACCTTTAAAATACTTCTTCCAATGCTTTACGATCTTGTTTTAGCCAATCCCGCATCCACGTTTTCGCTTCTTCCAAATCATGGAGTTTCGCCTGGCCGCATTGTTCTTCGGTGGCTGCAGGAACATAGTCATATTCGAGCCCGGCTTTTAACGTTTTCTCCAAAATATCAATGATCTCGGCAACTTCCGCCGCTCCGTTAACGATGAGGTAGAAACCGGTTTGGCATCCCATCGGGGAAAGGTCAATCACTTCAAAATGGTCGTAAGCATCGGCGTACCCACGTATATTCAAAGCCAGCAGATGTTCCAGCGTATGAATCACCGGCGGCGTCATGTTCGTCACATTCGGCTGGGCAAAACGAAGATCGAATTTATGAACGATGCCATCACTGCCTACCTTTTGCGTCCCAGCATGACGGACGTATGGCGCTTTCACTTTTGTATGGTCAAGCTCGAAACTTTCAACACGCGCTTCCATAAAAAATCCCTCCGTATCGTATTCCTACACCTATCATACAACAAGGCGAATTTTTTTCGCAATGTTGGTGCGTGCAATTGGATCGTTCACCGGAGTAAAGCGTCCGTCTCTTCTACCAACCTATCAACAAGTTCCTTAGCGGTGATTGATTCGCTAAGCCTTACACCTTGCCCTGCCCACAATGACATGTAATCCGGGTTTTTTTGTTGACCGGCCGCTTTTCGAATATCTTTTGTTGCAGCATTTTGAATGGGGTATGGGGGAATAGCATCATTTTTATCAGCCATTTCTTCCATAAATCGATTCTTAATGCCTCTCGCTTCTTTTCCTGAAAAGGCTTTTGTGATCATTGTATCAGCTTCATTACTTTGTGAAATTTCCTCTTTATGCACATCTTGCGCGCCACTTTCGTTACACGTGAGAAAAGCTGTACCCATTTGCACCCCGGACGCGCCCAACATAAGCGCGGCTGCGATCCCCCTTCCATCCATAATCCCACCGGAAGCAATAACCGGAACATCCACATGATCGACGATTTGTGGCACCAGTGCCATCGTTCCAACCATTGCTTGCTCCATCGAGGACTGTAAAAATGTACCGCGATGTCCGCCTGCCTCACTCCCCTGCGCCACAATGAGGTCAACGCCGGCTAGGTCAAGTTCGATTGCTTCATTTACAGTCGTCGCGGTTCCTATTGTGGTGATGTTTTGCGCTTTTAATTTTTGAAGCATTCGCATTGGAAGAAGACCAAATGTGAAACTGAAGCAAGGCACTTCCTCTTCTAAAACGACGTTTAATTGCTCATCGAAATTTTCTTCAACTTGATTTATTTGCGGGGGTTCAAGATTAAATTTTTGCCGGTAACGCTCCGTCAGTTTCAATCCGGTTTCGATGTAAGACTGCTCTTGTTCCCTTGGATGCTCGGGAGAAGGGATGAACAGGTTAACCGCGAATGGTGCGTCCGTTAATCCTTTAATGGCGCGAATCGCTGATCGAATCTGTTCCGGAGCCATATACCCTGCTCCCAGCGTGCCGAGACCACCGCTGTTTGACACCGCGGCAACAAGCTCCGGCGTCGTTGTGCCACCAGCCATCCCGGCTTGAATAATCGGATACTTGATTTCCAGATGTGATTGGGCCTCCGTTTCGTACCACATGTTGATAGCCTCCGTCCGTAGTGTTTTTATATGAATTTCTCGTATATGTCCTTCTTGCTTTTTTATCTAAGGCCAAAAACCTAGCCAATTCCACCACGTATATACGACCAATAATGTAATGATCGTTGTCGCGATCGTCGCCCATATGCCCGGAATATAAAAGTCTTTTTGCTCGATTAAGCCGGTGCCGTGCGCAACGACATTCGGCATCGTTTCCACGACCAAAATGTACCCATACAACGTTGTCAAACCTGCAGCGACACTGATAACAACAGGGTCCAACCCAACTTGCGTGGATAAACCGATAAAAACCGGAAGCAAAGTGACGACGGCTGTCGAGACGTTGGTCACACCTAAATGATAGATTTGTGAAAGGACCACAACCAACAAAAGCGCCAACCAAGGTTCACTGAACGCCGCAAGCAACCACTCCGCGGAAAGAACCTCCTCTAATAAATCAATGGCTCCTGACTCAATTAAAGCAAACCCCAGTGATAATGTAGCTCCTATTAATAGAACCATATCAAAGTTGACCTTCACAAGGTTTTTCCAATCGATAAACCCTACTTTTGGCATCCCCATTAAAACGACCGCAAGAAGGGCAGGAACGGTTGGATGATAACCATGAAGTGGTTGTGTCATCCAAAGCACTACCGTTAAACATAAAATCCCTATACACTTTCGTTCAGCTTTTGTTAACGCGCCTAAGTTTTCTTTTTCTTTCTTCATCTGCTTTTTTAATGGTGCAAATGAATAATCTTCAGGCGGAAAGCATTTCCAAACAATAAATGGGATCGTCCCCATCAATAATAGCCATATAGGAAAAGAATACAACAGCCAATCAAAATAGGATAATGTCCGACCTACGTACAATTGTAATATTTCGATCGTTAGTATGTTCCCGACCGCTGCCGTCAACACTGCCGTCCCACTGATATTTCCGGCATAGGCCGTTCCCACGAGCATCAATTTACTAAAATTGCTTTCTTTTTTTGCTCCAACGGCTGAGAGCACGGAAAGAACAATAGGCATTATTAAAGTAACACGAACAGCTGTTGCAGGGATAAAAAACGCTTGCATTTGCATCAGCAGAAACAATCCATGAAATGTCCCCTTTGCAGAATGTCCTACTTTCGATAGCAACGCATAAGTTACCCGGTTGATTAACGGTGTTTGTCTGACGCCTTCAGCTATCATCATTCCCGCGATAATTAAAAACACTGCGGGGTTAGCAAAACCGCTCAGTACAACATCTACAGGCACAGATTGTAGCAATAGAAGCAAAACCATCGATAAGACCGACGTCATTCCCAAAGGGATAGGTTCCAAAGCAAATAGAAATATCGCAAATACCATGATGGCAATCGTAGATTTCGCTTCCCAAGAGACCCCTTCCGGTAACAGTAAAAGAGGTATGAAGAAAAAAAACACAGAGATACTAAAAGTAATGGATCGCTTAGATATAAGGAACTTTTTTGGCTTATCAACATGCCTTTCCGGTTTCATATACGGCTCTCACTTTCAGCACAATTAGAAAAACATAACGGCTCTAGACAAGGAATCATCTAGAACCGCTTGTCATTGATTAAAGATTACTCACTCTCACTGTCTTCTTCATATTCCCGACGAATCCCTCTACACGATTCCATAATTATCCATTCCAATCGATCCATTTATAATCCTTCAGGTAAAACGGTTAAATCAATACCCCATACAGCGGGTAGCAAGAACATAACCAATATCACCAAAACGACAATGGCAATGATATTCATCCAAAATCCGGCTTTTATCATATCACCTATTTTCAAGTAACCCGAACCAAACACAACCGCGTTCGGCGGAGTCGCCACAGGTAACATAAAAGCACAAGAAGCAGCAACTGCTGCAGGAACCATCAAGGCAAAAGGATGCACGGCCATTGCCACAGCGAGAGATGCCATAATCGGCATCATCATTGTAGCGGTAGCCGTGTTGGATGTAATTTCTGTTAAAAATATGACGAGCACTGTGACACCTAGCAAGATAAAAATAAACTCGACACCTTGCAGCATGGTTAGTTGTTCACCGATCCAGACATCCAAACCGCTATCTTGAAATCCACCCGCGATCGCGAGACCGCCACCAAAAAGAATGAGGATTCCCCAAGGGACATCTTTGGCTGCGTGCCATGTCATCAATTTATCACCTTTATATGTCTTCGACGGTATGATGAACAGCGCAACAGCGGCAGTGATTGCGATCATCGTATCATCGATTCCCGGGATAATATCCTCCAATATAAAAGTTCGGCTAATCCATGCCAAGGCGGTGATGGTGAATACAGTCAGCACCATCTTCTCTTCAGGGCTCATTTTCCCCAAACCCGTTCGCTGCTCTTGGATAAGCTCTTTTCCGCCGGGAATATGCTTCAACTTCATCGGAAATGCAAAATTAACCAAATAGATCCAAGCTAATGTAAGAAGAATAGCGGCCAGCGGAACTCCAAACATCATCCAACTGGCAAATGATAAGTCAAAATCAAATATTTCATTTAACGAGCCGGCTAAAATCGTATTCGGCGGGGTTCCGATGATTGTTCCCAAGCCCCCGATAGAAGCAGACATAGCAATGGCAATCATCAAACCCTTAGCGAATTGATTTTCCTGTGACTCTGCGTCTTTAATATCTCCATCACGTAACGACTGACTAACTTGAAAAATAATTGCCGTTCCGATCGGAACCATCATCATCGCGGTCGCTGTATTTGAAATCCACATGGACAGGAAACCGGTGGCAACCATAAATCCCAGAACTATCCGCTTCGTGCTTGTTCCAATTAAAGAAATAATCGTTAGTGCGATCCTTTTATGCAAGTTCCAACGCTCTATTGCTAGCGCTATCACAAAACCGCCTAGAAATAGAAAAACGATGTCATCCCCGTAGTTCGGAGTTACTTCACCGACTTCTATGCTTGTCACTATTGGGAAAAGGATTATTGGCAATAAAGCGGTCACAGGGATCGGTAGCGCCTCGGTAATCCACCATGTCGCGATCCATACCGTTCCGGCAAGTACCCCGCGCGCTTCCGGTGTTAAACCTTCCGGCTGAAAAAAGAATAAAACAATAAAAAAGAGTAAAGGTCCTAATATAAGCCCTATGGCCCTTTTTTTAGAAATCTCTCGGCCACTTTTCGGTGGTTGGCCGCCCGTCATTTTCCCTGACGCTTTCTCCATACGTCCGTTTTTGCCCATGGCGCTTCCCCCAGGCCTCGCCATCATGAACGAACACAAATCTTTTACGCGTTGATGACTATTCCACGCTTCTTGCCACACTCGCGTCAACAATTCTTATTCATCTCCATTCCTTAACATTATGAATGCGGTTTAAAAATTTTGTTGGGTATACAATCCAGCTCAACCAAGAATTCAGAATTGCCCAACATACATGACACATATATTTGCAAACTTTGTCGCATCATATACTATCATGGGTTGATTTTTTTTGAAACACAAAAACCATATGGCGAAAGATTGGGATAACTCTATCATAGTATTTGTTCTTTCTGGCTTCCGTATCAATTAAGCACTTCCTTAGAATTATCCTTTTACGTTCATGTATACTATTCCTTAGCCTGATCTGAAAGGAGAATTCCAGTGTCTAATTTAAGTGATAAAGAATCAAAAACGTTACGTATGGTTATGCCTCAATGGCAAGGAGGCAATAATCCTAACTATTCTTTAGGATCAGATCTTTTGGCATGGTTAGCCCCGGAAAGTGAACAACCTTTCGTTCGGGTTCCGGTAAGTGAAGACGCTTCAATAAGTGAGAAAAATGGTATCGTGGCTAGAGGTCATCTTCTGAAACAACTTGAAGCTGCCGATCATATCATTCAAGCCCATAAACCGGATCGCATTGTCATGTTTGGTGGGGATTGTCTCGCTAATCAAGCTCCGCTTGCATACTTGAATGAACGATATAACGGTGAATTAGGGTTATTATGGATCGATGCTCATCCTGATGTCACTACGCCAAAACAAATGCAAAATGCTCATGCAATGGTGTTGGGAAATCTCTTAGGGGAGGGAGATCAGGAGTTTGCAAATCACGTGAAAACCCCTTTCGACCCCAAAAAAGTAATGTTTGCCGGCTTAGAAGAAACAGCCAGCCATGAAACGGAAGTTATTCAAAGACTGGGAATTAAAACCGCCCGTACTGAGGAGTTGGAAACAAATAGTAAAGCGGTAATGGATTGGGCAAAAGAAAATGACATTAAGCATTTGGCGATCCATTTAGACTTGGATGTCCTTGACCCGAGCGTATTTAGGTCATTGCTTTTTGCTAACCCTTATGCAGAAGAAGAAATTGGCGCCCCTTCCGGAAAAATGGATTTTCCCGCGCTCACTCGTTTAATACAAGACGTATCGCAGCAAACTGAAGTGGTTGAATTAGGGATAACTGAGCATATGCCATGGGATGCCATTAATTTGAAAAGCATGTTAAATGGGATACCGATCCTCAACAGTTAAAACCAAACTTAACACCGGCCATGAGTATTATATACAAAATCAACGTCCATTAGGTATTATTGATCAATTAGGATAAATATATATAAACTGGCTTCGCATGAGGGATTTGGTAGCACTGTCGATCTGCCGTTAGTCTTCATTGGAGACTTCCAGGGAGGGAGGTGTATGCCAGTGGACATTGTTAGTGCGTTAGCGTTGATGATATCCTTCGGGATGTTGGTAGTGTTCATCGTTTCCGATAAAAACCGAAAAAATAATCCCTCATGCACTCTAGCAGGTAAGTGAGGGATTATTCTTTCCTAGCTACCTTTCCCCTCTTGACGGGGTTCGGTCTATGACGATCGTTTCATGTAACAGCATGGGCGGTCGTTATTACTGTATGCATTTACAGTGTTTCTATGTTAACCATACCACAAAATCGATATTTGTACACATTGAATTTTTTTGCTCTTTCATTTCTTCAGCATCATTTTTAAACCGGCATTAGATTTTTGCCAACGTTCTTCCACCATCACCTCCGAGTACCCTTCACCACTTCCATCGCTTCGACGATATCGTCTGTAATTAATCCGTCAGCCCCTTTATGGAGCACTTTTTCCATTCGCCATTTTTCATTCACCGTCCATACATAGACGGGCAGGTTGAGGCGATGCATACGTTTTACAAATCCAAGCCTTAGCAGATGGTAATGCGGGCAAACCGCATCTGCACCTATATCTTTCAGTCGGGCTTCAGGAAAAAAATCTTGAATATAGGCGTGCAACCGAAAGCGTTGTTGAAGTAACCTTCGACCGAGCAGTAGACCTGTTCGGATCTTAGGATCAAGCTGTTTTATTTTTTTTAGTATTGAATCACGAAAAGAAGTAATCAGGACTTCCCGCGCCATCCCGGTCTTTTCCACGACATCTACGATCTGCTCTTCCAATCCTTTCGCTTTGATTTCAATATCCAGTTTTAAATTTCCTTTACATAATAACAACACTTCTTCCAATAATGGGAGTTCCCAACCGATGCCCCGAGCATACTTTTGCAGACTTTGATAGCTTCTTTTTTTTACTGCCGTACCATCGAGTTTTCCATCATGAAAACAAATCAATTGACCATCCGATGTGCAACGAACATCGGTTTCAATAAAATCGGCGTCGAGGGCAACAGCTCTTTCAAAAGCTTTTACGGTGTTCTCAACCATATCCACTCCCGTAACTCCGCGGTGGGCAATAACGATGGCATTTCGTTTTGTGCGCATGTTGGGCAATGGCCTCCATTCATCCTTTAGCATTTAGATGGAATTTTCGGTGGCACGGAGCAATCTTGCATTCAGGCACGATCTCTTTGTTTTTTGCTCGGAATTGCAAAATGGCCGACGTTGACGATGCCGTCCTTTTCGCTATATATTTATTTAGGAAGACGAAATAATTAAACAGGGACACGATCGGGCGAAAACCGATTGAAGGTGATCGTATTCAAATCGAAAAAAGAAATTTAATAATCATGTGTTTTGCCAACATGCTCGTCTCCGGGAGCATGACCATGGTTTTGCCGTTTTTGTCGTTGTATATTGAATCTTTTGGAGCGTATTCCCCTGCGGAAGTACAACGTTGGGCCGGTATTGTCTTCGGAATTTCTTTTCTTGTCGCATTCCTGGTATCCCCCATATGGGGACGAATTGGAGACCGGTTTGGCCGAAAAAGCATTCTCATCGGCACCGGATTCGGAATTGCACTTTCTGTATTACTAATGGGGTACGCCGAGTCTGTCGGTGCCCTTTTCGTTTTGCGGGCGTTCATGGGGTTGGCAACCGGGTTCATCCCCGCTTCCATGGCGCTCATATCTGCACAAAGCAATAAACGGACGGCCGGTGAAACGTTGGGCACTTTGCAGATGGGCACGGTTTCCGGGGGCCTGCTAGGACCGTTATTCGGCGGATTGATCGCCGATACCGTCGGCATGGAATTAACGTTTATTTTGACCGCTCTGGTTCTCGCTTTGGCAACATTGCTCGTCATCTTCGGTGTGAAAGAAGTTATTTTTGAAGAAAAAGATGAAAAACAACGTTCCTACCATTGGAAAGAAGTTATCCGACACATTGTCACGCATCCACTATTAATTATGGTAATGGTCGTTGCGCTTGTCGTGCAACTTGTAAATTTTAGCGTACAACCACTGCTTGCGCTTTATGTCGGCGAACTTACCACTGCTGAAAATATGGCTTTCTTGGCGGGGATGGCGTTCTCCGTTACAGGGCTCGGCAATTTGCTGGCCACTCGTAAATGGGGACAAATCGGCGATCGTATTGGCCATGAGAAAATACTGCTGCTTTTGCTCGTTTTGTCCGGTTTATTTTTTATCCCGCAAGCATTCGTTACCGAGCTTTGGCAATTAGTATTGCTTCGGTTTCTATACGGCATACAGGTAGGCGGCCTTATTCCGTGTACCACTGCGTATATCCGCCAAGTCTGTCCGGTCTCTATGCAAGGGGAAGTTCTCGGTTACAATCAAAGCTTCCGTTTTCTAGGCAATGTCATCGGCCCGGTCTCCGGAGGGGTAATCGCGAGCAGCTTTGGCATACCTGCTGTGTTCATCTTCTCCGGTATTCTGCTGATTATCACCGCGATCGTCGTGAAAATTATGCTCAATCAGAAGAAACGGCATAAAGTGAAACACGAACAAACGCAAACCGTGCAATAAAAATCGTTTAGTATTCAAATCGGGACAGGGCGGTGCTTTAGAACTGTCATGCGACCGAATTGACGGGAGGCAATCGATTTCGGGCAGCATGAGCCGGGCATGGCGACCGAATTGCCGAGAGGCACTCGATTTCGGGTCTCATGAGACGTTCATGGCGACCGAAATACCGGGAGGCAATCGGTTTCAGGCTTCATAAACCGCTCATGACACCTCAAATCACGGGGGATGCCCGGTTTCGGGGCTCATGACCCGCTCATGGCACCTCAAATCACGGGGGATGCCCGGTTTCGGGCTTCATGAACCGCTCATGGGGTATAGTCCATATAATTGTGTAAAAAGAAAAAGGGTCAAGTCGACTCCCGTGTTACAATGTTTTCAGCGAAAAAAACAAACAGGAGGAATCGACAATGACCCAGTTCCATCTTACCCTAAACGCGGATCAATTAAAAGAAGAGCTCATGAATTCAGACATGAGTGCCGTCGCGAAATCCTCGATGGTCCTCGTCCTGAATCAAATCATGGAGCAGGAGCGCGATGATTACTTACAAGCAGCAGCCTATGAACGCAATGGCGCGCGTGTGGACTATCGAAACGGCTATTACGAACGTGATTACACGATGTCTTTTGGGAAAGTCACACTGACCGTTCCACGCACGCGCAACGGCGAATTCTCTCCCTCTGTGTTTGAGAAATATGCACGTTCCGAACAAGCCTTTCTCTTAGCGATGTTGGAGATGGTCGTTAACGGCGTATCCACGCGGAAAGTCACGAAGGCTGTGGAAGAGCTTTGCGGCGAGCGTGTGTCCAAATCTTTCGTGTCCTCGCTCACCGAAAAATTAGACCCGGTCGTCAACGAATGGGCCCAGCGCCCTTTGAACGTGAATGCCTACAGGTATGTCTACGCCGATGCCATGTATATTAAAGTCCGTGAGGATCAAAAGGTCGTCTCCAAAGCCGTTTATATCGCGCTCGGGGTCAATGACCAAAACAAACGGGAAATCATTGGTCTTCAAGTGAATCATGCCGAATCCAAAGAGGGATGGTTTCAATTCTTTCAATCGCTTCAAGCCAGGGGTCTGGCATCGCCACAATTGGTGATTTCCGATGCGCACGAAGGCCTGAAACAGGCCATTCAACAAGCGTTTGTTGGAACCTCGTGGCAACGGTGCACGGTTCATTTTAAGCGAAACTTGTTTGAACACATCCCCAAAAAAGGTTCAGAAGGCTTTCGTTCGCTCGTTAAGGAGCTCTTGAACGGGAGTTCTCCTGCAAGAGCCCGCCAGTTACGCACCGAGATCTTTGATCAATACGAGGGCGTCAAAGGTTATGAAAAAGCGTTAGAGAAACTCGATGAAGGATTTGAAGATGCGATTCAATTTATGAATGAACCCATCGCTTATCATGACCAATTGCGCACGACAAACAATCTCGAAGGGATAAATTCCGAGGTTCGCCGCCGCGAGCAAGTCATTCGGATTTTTCCAAATACCCAATCCGCCTTTCGATTAATTGGAGCGTTGCTCAAGGAACATGAAGAAAGCCTTGATCGTGGTAACCGAACGTTTTTAAAAGGAAAACCAACCGATTTGTAAGCAAATGAAAAGGCAAGAAAGCAAGGGTGATTCAGCAAAATTTTCCTTCTAGGGCGCCCGCGGGCGCCCTAGAAGGAAACACCCCAGGTTCAAAACCTATCTCCCACTCGCTGATTGCATTGTGATACTTTTACACATAATTAAGGACTTGACTGCTCATGGCACCTCAAATCACAGGGGACGCCCGATTTCGGGGCTCATGAAACGCTCATGGCGACCCAAATGCCAGGAGACACTCGGTTTCGGGCTTCATGAACCGGGCATGGCGACCCAAATGCCAGAAGACACTCGATTTCGGACAGCATGAACCATCGCTGTCCCTCTTTTAACGCTTATTGTTAACCTTATTTATTTTAATGTTGACATTTAATCCTTTCCTGTTTACACTCATGTTATCAACGAAACAAGGAGGCAAGATCTACATATGAAATCGTTTGATTTGGTCATTATCGCGATGTTTGTCGCCTTAATGAGTGTGTCGGCAAATATAACTGTCCTTTTTCCTTTTCTTATGATCGCCGGAATACCGTTAACGTTTCAACCATTCATCGCAGTTTTGGCCGGTGCCATTCTCGGCAGCAAAAGAGGCGCGTTCGCGATGCTCGTCTATACGATTGTCGGGTTATTTGGCGCCCCTGTTTTCGCGCAACTCCAAGGAGGTCCCGGCATCCTTGTTCGACCAACATTCGGCTTTATTTTATCATTTATTGTCGTCGCCTTTGTTGTCGGAAAAATCATCGAAAAGTCGCGAGAACCGGGGATGCCTACTTATTTATTCGCAGGGTTGATCGGATTGGCATTTAATTATTTAATCGGAACAAACTGGGTGTATGGTGCTTATGTATTCGGATTCGATGCTCCTGAACAATTTACGTACGGAGTTGTTTGGTTGGGGATGCTTCCACTGTTTATAAAAGATATTCTTTTCACGATAGCCGCCGGTATTGTTGCCCGTAACCTTCCCGAAACCGTGAAACGGCCCGTAATCGAAAAAAACATGCCCGGTCAGCGAGCGCCCAGTGATTCCTGAATATAATTTAGGATGTGGCATTTGGAGCACTCAACTTTTCCATGTTCGGGTTTCATGGGCTCTTTATGGCACCTTATCTATCCCTTAAATTCTGCAGTTGGAGCCCATGAATGTTCCCATTTCAACGCTAGTGGCGTCTTTCAGAAGTTTTTTTATATGTTCAATCTGAGTCCTAACGATTTACGCACGGTTTTTGAGGCCAAAAACCGTGCCCATTTTGTGGTTTTGTCTTGATTCATCCCTTTCGAAGACAAACATTTGCATCATTTCGTATTTTTGTCATCATACAAGCGTTTGGAAGACAAAACATTGACGTCATCCCTTATTTTGTCCTGCATTCTCTCATTGCAGGACAAAATGGTCACTTATCTTCATTTTTGTCTACAATCATGAACATCCTCGCAATGATCCGCTCTATGCGACGAAAGAACTTCTGAAACAGTGCATAGGCAATCATAGCCTGATGATCCATAATCACAGCCCGGCTTCGTGTACGCCCCACTCATTAAGTGCCGCCAATTCCTCTTCGCTGATTTCACCGTTTCCTTTTTGAACAATGTATACGTCGACGTCTTTTTTGCCCCACTCGTTATAGACTTGGTCGATCGTGTCAAAATACAAATCAATCGTTGCTCCTTGGATCGCCGAGCCAGTATCCGCAACCACTCCATAGCCATAACCGGGAATGAATAAAACCGTTCCCAGTGGAAAAAGGGCAGGGTCTGCCGCGATCGTAGAATATACATTTCGGTGAACGGGGACACCTGAGAATGTAATCCCGTACGCGGGATCTCCCGGGTTTTTTCCCGTCGACTCTGCGTTGGCTGTATAACCTGTTGCTGTTACCGTTTCAACGGGGTACTCAGACCAATTAACTTCTTGTTCCAGCGTTGTCACTGTCTCTGCCATCGAAGCGCTTGCCGTTTCGGTTTTCTGCACCGTTTTTTTCGCGGTAATACCTAGGTCATTATGTATGGGGGAAGCAACGTGCGTATCTTCTATTTGATCATTTTCGAAACCTATGAGCTCATTTACGGGCACTTGGCTTAATGTCGTCCACGTCACATATAATGCCGCTATGAATAGCACCGTCATGAAAACGTTTTTGGCAACGTTGAGCCCCTTTGACATGCGCTCACCCTCTTTCACTTCTGAAAGAAAGCATGCCCAAAGAGAAAGGGGAATATACCTAAAAAACGTGCTCATCGAGCACGTTTTCCTTTTTACCGCCCTAAAACATTTGATACCCACGAACACGCAACATCCGAACGGAAATTCCCGCGATGATCGCTCCAACTAACCCTGAGCCCAAAATCAACACATCAACCAATTGCAACGATGCCAAGCTCGGACCTATCGCAGAAAAAGAAGCAGCCGGCGATGTGAAGTATTCCGTTAAACTCGCCGGGTTCACAATCCAAATGACGATAATCGGGTAAATAATAGTCATCATCCACGTGGAACGCAACACCATATTCAATAAAAATCCAATCCCAAAAAAAAGGATGAGAAATAACATCATCGAAATAATTACTTGCGGGAGACTGGTAATCCCCAAGCCGCTCACCTCCAAAACAAGTGTACAAAAGGAACCGTCAAGCGTCAATGAGAGAGGTGAGCGGTTAAAAGGGGTCGGTTTCTAGAGTGGATTCCGCCCTTTTGTTAGCATGAGCGATAGACCGCCGAGCTTCATTAAATACCGGTTGTCGCTCATATGTTTCATAAATAAAGCGGAGCGGCCGTACATTTTCCGTGCTTTAACCGTGCCCATCGCTTCTTTCCCACCGAGGGAGGCCAATGTCCCAAGGATTTCCGGTTCAAATTTTGTAGGGGTTCCGCCCATGATTAAATTCGTTATATTTTCACCGGCTTTTACCCCTTGCTGCATGGCAATTTGAGCGGTCGGTGGATACGGGCGTTCCGTTTCTTCATTAATAATAAGGGAGTTATCGCCGATAACAAAGACATCATCAAGCCCGGGCGCACGCAAATCCGGTTCTACTTTTACACGCCCACGGTTCGCCTCAATTCCGGCATCTTCGATGATCGGGTTTCCACGCACACCTGTCGCCCAAATGATGGTGCTTGCAGCAATCTCTTCGCCGTCCTTCAGGATAACCTTCCCTTCTTGCACTTCACTGATTGGCTTATTAATCTTAAATTCTACGCCACGGTGCTCCAACAAATTCATGGCATATTCGACAAGCTCGGGATCAAAACCCGGAAGGGCAGATGGTGCGGCTTCAATCACGTACATTCGAACCTTTTCCCGCGGAACGTCATATTGTTCGCATAGCTCTGGGACCCTTTCGGTCAATTCGCCGACGAATTCAATACCGGTGAAACCTCCGCCTGCAACGACAAATGTCAAGTCCTGTTCTTCCGCTTCCTCTTGATTTCGGTACTGCGCAAATTGAAATTCGATTTGATCTTTAAGTTCACGGGCGCCATCCAATGTCCATTTGTGATAGGAGTGCTCGTAGACGCCCTCGGCGCCAAATGTTTCAGCGATCGATCCGACAGCAATGACGAGGTAATCATAGGAAAGGTCGTCCCCGTTTTTGAGAACGACTTGCTTCTCTTCTGTTTTCACTTGCTCTACGGTATCCTGAACAATATTAATTTTCGCCGGATTCAACACTTTTCGTATTTCTACACGTGCTTTATCATGGTGCATCGTCCCGGCCGCAGGCTCATGCAACCACGTTGTTTGATAATGATAGTCATGCTTGTTCACCAGGGTTACGTTTGCCCGATCTGTCCCCAATTTCTTTTGCAATTGATTTGCGGCCATCATTCCTCCGTATCCTGCGCCGAGAATAACGACATGCGGTTTTTTCGCCATTTCATCCACATCCTTTTATTATCATCACTGTGTGATCATTTTCACATACTAACGTAAAAATTATGTCTAAAAATATTCATGATTTCTACACATAATTATAACCATTTTTATATTTGTATTTCAAGGGTGAAGGTATGGAAGCAAACACCTTCCTTGAAAAGACCGAGCAGTTCACTTTCCCACTCGGAAAAAAAAGTGTTATAATACCTCTGTTATTAAAAAGATAGACCATACGCTACTGCAAGAATCGGAAATATACAAGGTGTGGAGGTGTAGATTCGTGGAGGATACTTCCATTGATCTTTACGATATAACGATTATCGGCGGTGGACCGACGGGATTATTTACCGCTTTTTACGGCGGCATGCGCCAGGCAAAGGTGAAAATCATTGAAAGCATGCCACAGCTGGGCGGACAACTTTCCGCGCTTTACCCCGAAAAATATATTTATGATGTGGCCGGTTTTCCGAAGATACGGGCACAAGAACTTGTTGATAATTTGGTCGAGCAAATGAACATGTTTGACCCAACCGTCGTGCTCGATCAATCTGTAGAAACAGTTCATAAGTTGAACGATGAGACATTTCGCATCGAGACGAACGAAGACGTTCACTATTCACGCACAGTCATCATTGCCGCAGGCGTAGGTGCTTTTCAGCCGCGAAAATTAAAAATTGAAGAGGCTGCCCAATATGAAGGCCGAAATCTTCATTATTTTGTTAACAACCTCGGCGCTTTCAAAAATAAAGACGTCCTCATTTGCGGAGGCGGGGACTCTGCGGTGGATTGGACACTCATGCTCGCCAATAACGCGAACGTAACACTTACGCATCGGCGGGACAAATTTCGTGCCCATGAACATAGCATTGCCGAGTTGCAAACGGCCCCCGTCCAAATGCACACCCCTTTTGAAATCAGCGAACTTCGGGGAGACGGCGAAAATATTAAACAAGTCGTTCTCCAAGAAGTAAAAGGAACGGACGAAAAAGTCGTCGATGTGGATAACGTGATCGTAAACTATGGATTCATCTCTTCCCTCGGTCCGATCAAAACGTGGGGGCTAGAGACGACGAAAAACGCTATTTACGTAAACTCCCGTATGGAAACGAATATCAAAGGCATTTATGCCGCGGGAGACATTACCTCTTACGATGGAAAAGTAAAGCTGATCGCCACCGGCTTCGGCGAAGCGCCAATGGCCGTAAGCAATGCTAAAGCCTATATGGACCCGAGCGCGCGTTTGCAACCCGGCCATAGCACGCATATGTTTTAGAGGTAGGAAGTTGAAGGTTAGAAACTTCCTGCTCACAAAAAAAACATCCGTATGCGGGAGTAATCCCCATATGGATGTTTTTAATTAGGCAGATAAGGCTTCCGCCAAGCTTCATGGCGAAAGCCAAGTTTTCTAACAATTTTCCGGTGTGCCTACATTTTCTTTCGTACGGAATGATGCGCCGCAACCGCAAGATAAGATCGCGTTCGGGTTATCCAACGTAAACCCGCCGCCCATCATATTTTCTTTATAATCAATAACGAGGCCGTTAACGACCGGCCGACTTTCCCCATCGATAAGCACACCCAAACCTGATTTATCGAGGAGCGTATCGTCCTCATTTTTCTCTGCATCAAATCCAAGCCCGTACGAAAGTCCGCTGCAACCGCCGCCTTTGACGCCAACTCTTAGCATTAAAGAAGGATCGCCTTCCTCTTCCTGCATGCCTTTAATTTTCGTCATGGCCGCTTCGGTAATTTCAATCATTGCCTAACTACCCCCTTACGGATACTATAGCTTCATCATATCATATATCACCGGAGGGTGAAAAAGACCGAATCTTATCCGCACATCGTACCGTACTGTTCCGCGAGTAACGCGGTATGCACGCGATCGATTTCACGGCTGTAAAATAATACAAGCGGATGCTCCATCCCATGTTCTTTTGCCGCTTCCATCATTCGTGTCCTTAACTCTTCTAAATCATCTTCCATTCGATTCTTTGCCACGGCGTACACCATCGAAGAGATCTCCTCCCCTTCTATCTTTTTTGCGTGTTTTTTCTCTATTCCCTAATAATACTTGAAAAAACACAAAATGCAAAGATAAGTGCCAATTTCCCTTAGAAAAACTTGGCTTCCGCCAAGTCCTTATAGCGGAAGCCTTGGTTTTACTTATACTTTAGTCCTTTAACAAAATTAAACATTCTTAAAGTGGAACAAAAAAATCGTGAACGTATTTTGATCGCTTTTCTTTGTCCCTTCTCGGATGTATAATAGAGACTAGATAACACAAATTCAAGGCATTATTTATAAATTTACCTTTATCCAAGGAGGACTAAAATGGCTACGCTCACGCAAGATACGGACCTTCAGGCAATCCGCGAAAAGGTTCTGAACGGCGAACGCCTCACCATTGAAGATGGCTTGACATTATACCATTCGGCCGATTTGCTCTCCGTTGCCCAGTTGGCAAATGAAGTCAACGAGCAAAAAAACGGAAATAACGTTTATTTTATCGAAAACATGTACATTAATCCAACCAACGTATGCGAGGCTAACTGTGCATTTTGCGGATTCAAACGCAAGCCCGGCGAAGAAGGCGCGTACACGATGCACGAAGAGGAATTGCTTCAATATGTCAGTGACCGTTGGAATGACAACATCCGTGAATTCCACATCGTTGGCGGACATAACACTGACGTGCCGTTTGATTATTACTTAAACACGATTCGCACCTTGAAAAAGAATTACCCGAACGCAACCGTCAAAGCATACACGGCAGCGGAAATCGAGTTTTTTGCCCGGCATGCCGGCCTGTCCATGCGGGAAGTTCTGGAACAATTGATCGATGCCGGCCTTGATACCCTCCCGGGCGGAGGCGCCGAAATCCTTACCGAACGCTACCGGGCCAAGATGAGTCCGGAAAAAGCAAGCACCGACGAATGGCTGGAAGCGCACGAAATTGCCCACGATCTGGGATTAAAAACACACGCGACCATGCTTTATGGATCCATCGATACGTACGAAGAACGGCTTATTCATATGGACCGCGTCCGCCAGCTTCAAGACCGAACCAACGGATTCATGGTCTTTATCCCGTTGGCCATGCAACCGCGCAAAAAGAAAGCAGGGCTCGAACGGCGCACGTCATCGTTTGACGATATGCGCACGATCGCGATCTCACGGCTTATGCTCGATAATTTTCCGCATGTTAAAGCGTATTGGATCAATATCGGTCCGCAACTGACGCAGATGGCACTCACATTCGGATCCAGTGATATTCATGGCACGCTGATCGAAGAACGAATCTCCCATTCGGTCGGTGCGTTAACATCCCAAGGGATTACGAGAAAAGAACTCATCCACTTAATTAAAGGCGCGAACAAAACGCCTGTGGAACGGGATACCTTCTATAATGTCGTAAAAACGTATTAAACGGTTGAGACCCCCGGTACTTTTATTATACCGGGGGTTTATACTTCCATACGAAAATGGTTAAGTTCATTTTTCGGATCGGTCCACGAGATCGGGTCTTGAGGACTCTTTGTGTTGAACGGTACCCATATGAATCCTCAGAATTGGGGTTTGCGGACTCATATGGCGATTGATTCAATCTTTAAACCAATCCGACCACCGCAAGGCAAGCCGGCGACAGGCTTGCCTTACTTTTTTTCGATCCCATAAATTTCGTTCAAACGTGTATTCAAGCCGCAAACATGTTATGATAAAAAACAGACTGTCTATTCACAAAAACTAGCATACACAATGACTATTTTATATAAAAGAAAGGGTCGATCGCTTTTGATCAGTTGCGAAAACATCGGTTTACGTTACGGTGACAAAAAGCTTTTTGAAGAAGTCAATATTCAGTTTAACCCCGGAAATTGCTACGGTTTAATCGGTGCAAACGGCGCTGGAAAATCGACATTCCTCAAAATTCTTTCCGGTGAGATTGATGCACAAACAGGAGACGTTCATATTGGAAAAAACCAACGGCTAGCCGTTTTGAAACAAGACCACTATGCGTACGAAGAATTTGAAGTACTTGAAACGGTAATCATGGGGCATAACCGCCTCTATGAAGTGATGAAAGAAAAAGATGCTATTTATATGAAGCCGGATTTCTCGGATGAGGATGGCATGCGCGCGGCCGAACTTGAAGGGGAATTCGCAGAAATGAACGGGTATGATGCCGACAATGAAGCAGCCTCTTTACTAAACGGCCTCGGTATTACAACCGATCTGCATAACAAAAAGATGTCCGAACTCGCCGGTTCCGAAAAAGTGAAAGTGTTGCTTGCGCAAGCACTGTTTGGCAACCCCGACATCTTGCTTCTCGATGAGCCGACAAACGATCTGGACATTAAGGCCATACAGTGGCTGCAAGAGTTTCTGATTAATTTTGAAAACACGGTCATTGTCGTTTCCCACGACCGTCATTTTTTAAATAGTGTCTGCACGCATATTGCGGACATTGATTACGGCAAAATTGAACTTTTTGTGGGAAATTATGATTTCTGGCACGAATCGAGCCAACTGGCCAAGCAAATGGCCAAAGAACAAAACAAGAAAAAAGAAGAAAAAGTGAAAGAGTTAAAAGCGTTTATCGAACGGTTCAGTGCGAACAAGTCCAAATCGAAACAGGCAACATCAAGAAAGAAAACATTGGAAAAAATCGATCTTGATGACATTAAACCCTCTTCCCGCCGCACGCCGTATATCCATTTTAAACCGGATCGGGATATAGGAAATGATCTGCTCACCGTCGAAGGACTTTCAAAAACCATCGATGGGAATAAAGTGTTGGATAACGTCAGCTTTAGGCTTGAGCCCGGAGAGAAAGTCGCGTTTGTCGGTGAACGGGAAGTGGCAAAAACAACGTTATTCCAAATTCTTGCCGGAGAGCTTGAACCGGATGAGGGCTATTATAAATGGGGCGTTACGACAAGCCAGTCGTATTTTCCAAAAGATAATTCCGCGTATTTTGCAGGAGCAAGCAAAAACCTTGTTGATTGGCTCCGCCAATATTCCGATGATGAAGATGAAACGTATATTCGCAGTTTCTTAGGGCGAATGTTATTCAGCGGGGAAGAAGCATTGAAAAAACCTTCTGTCCTCTCCGGGGGCGAAAAGGTTCGCTGCATGCTTTCAAAATTGATGCTTAGCGGTGCAAACGTGTTAATTTTGGATGAACCGACCAACCATTTGGACCTGGAATCCATTACCGCGCTCAACAATGCGCTGATTGATTTTAACGGTTCCGTGCTCTTCTCCTCCCATGACCATCAGTTTATTCAAACGATCGCCAATCGCATCATCGAGTTCACACCTGAGAAAGTCATTGACAAAAAGCAAACGTATGAAGACTATTTGGCTGATATGAATTTAATCAATCAATGAAGCAACTGGCCGGGGTAACAATGCCCCGGTTTTTTTGTTGGATAAAAACCTTGAACATTGGCATTCTAAAAGAAGAACCGTTTGTGAGGGTTCGATGTCAACTACTCACCACTTAAACCCTAATGGGTTTTGAAGTGGGGGGCTTGTGACGACCCAATAGTGCGAGCGATCTTGCGATCTCCTATCTTAACGTGGTGTCACATTGGGGCAGGTTGACAGCTACCCAACCACCCGAATCATGTTCGGGGCGTTTCTTCAACGATGTACTCCATTCCTTTTCGTTGAAGGTTCATCGCACCGATACGGTCATCGTTCGATGTGTATCGACATGTCTTACAGCAGAACGTATGGGTCTTTTTTGGCGATTCGCTCTCTCGGTGTGCCCACATTTCGGACACGTTTGTGATGTGTATTTTGGATCGACGGCGATCAGTTTCGCTTGTGCTTTCAAGGCTTTATATTCAATTTTCTCCCTTAGGTCATAGAAGGACCACGACACCATTTGATAACGGTCTTTGACACGCACCTTTTCCGTTGCGGTTCGCACACCGGTTAAGTCCTCAACAACAAAAAGCGTATCTTGCCCATATGTTTTGACGAGTGCCTTACTGATGCAGTGATTGATGTCCTGCATCCAACGGTTTTCCGTTGCCCGATTTGTTTCAGTTTTCTGCGGGCAGCAGGCGTTTGCTTTTGTTGGAGTTCCTTACGGAGCTGCTTGTATTTCGCTCGTTTATGCTTGATAGGCCGGCCATTGAAAAAAGTGGTTTCACCATTTGAATTATAGGTCGTTACGACAAAATTAATCCCCATATCAATCCCCACAATCTGATTGATATTTGACAGATCAGCTTCTTCAACTTCTTTTGTGACAGGAATGTGGAGGAACCATTTTCCGTATTTGTTGACGAGTTTAGCTGTTCCGAATGTCCATGTACCATCAAAATACTGTTCGAGTCCTTTGGTTTCAAACGTTACTTTGCTTCGTCCAGCAAGCGTATTGACGGAGAACAACCTCTTTCAGGGAGTAGTCCCGGTTGAATACTAAATCATACTGGTTTTTTTGAACCGTACTTTCGTCCATTCATGACCGTTACTACGATTCGTCTTGTATTTGGCAATCACGGTTTTTAATACAGATTGTGCCATTTGTGATTTCAAACCGAGATCAGAACGGAGGTCTCGATACGTCAGTTTGTGTAATTTTGCCTGTGCGAGCAGTTTAGAATCAAAGATGACATCAGATACCGCGCTGCAGGCTTTTCGATAGGTGCGAACGGTCTTTAACAGTAATTGTTCCTGTTCGCCGGTTGGATTGATTTTTATTTTCGCGGTCAATGTCAGTTTCATAGGCTATCACCACCTTTCACTTACTATTATTATACAATATAATCAGTGAAAATAAGGCAATAAGAAAGGAGGAAGGCAAGGGTTGGCTTTCGCCAACGGCAATTCCTCCCCACCTAAGCTACGCTAAGAGGTGAGGGTATCCTTGCCGAATTACGATGAAGATAAGGGCCTGCCTCAGTCTACTTTTTCTAGTCACAGCGCTCGCGTTGCCAACATTTGTTCATGCCGAGCAAGGCGAGGAAACGTCGGTCCAAAAACCGAAACCGTTTGTTGAAGAGACATTCGCCGGAGATGAACATGACCTTATTCTTTCGGTTAAGGCTGTCCAAGAATGGACGCATCAATTTCTGGAAGTAGAGGAAGGAGATATGGATAAGGAAACCGGTGCTCATATGGTCGAGGAACTGCAAGATTATTTTACCGAGGACATGGCTTTAAAGATTTACAACCAGTTTCATCGCCCGCATTTAGCTGAGTATGATGAGGTGGATGATTATGTCGAGGTCGATTCATTGGTGCATCGGGATGTCGAGCACGTAGAGATTGTCCATCGAGACGGCCAAAAGATCGTGAACATGAAAACGTCATCGGTTGAGGACGGCGCCGGAAACCGGGCTCACTTCGAGGAAACGTTCACCTTTTCGTTTGATAAAGAGCATGAAACCTATGTCCTCGCGGGGATGGAGGCTGAGCAAGTATCTTGAGGAGGGTGAAGCTTTTCCAATCGATAAGCTTCACCCCTTGATTAAAATTTGAATATTGGAATGACATTGCCGAATACGATCTAGTGCAAAACAGCGGAAATAAATGATCACACCGTTTCCGACCCGGTATGAGGCTATCTGTTTTGACGACCTAACGACTTCCGAGAAACAGAGTTAAGTCGTCAAAAGCTGTCGTTGAAGACCTAACGACTTCAGAAAGCCAGGGTTAGGTCGTCAAAAGCTCCTGTTGAAGACCTAACGACTTCAGAAAGCCAGGGTTAGGTCGTCAAAAGCTCCTGTTGAAGACCTAACGACTTTAGAAAGCCGGAGATAGGTCGCCAAAGCCCTCTGTTAGTGATTAAAATAATCTTCGAAACCCGGAAGGGAAGCACCAATAGGCATAAACGAACCATGAAAAATTGCCCGGGAACTCAATCCTCCGTCACGGATTCGGTAATAATGACGTTCCGCTCACCCATCGCTTTGATGTAGCTATCCCCGGGAACAATTTGCTCCGGAGGGCAGACGCCTCGTTTATGGATGTCTCCGGACCCAATCATTTGCGCGACAACTGAAATGGTATTAGCCGTTGCCCTTGCCATCGCTGTCACATCATGCTCGCGGTCTTTCATGGTTATCATTTCATACGTATACGCCGATGATTTTCCCTCGCGAATCCCTTCGACGATGACACGCAAAAGAACAGCATCATCTTTATCTTTTAAATCAACGATGGGTTCAAGCGTTTTTAACAACACTTCCCGAGGGTTGATGCGTTGTCCATTTACATCGACGGAATAATTCTTGTCCGTTAAATTCAAATCCACGAGCAGCTTGAACTTTTCCGCATGACCCGGGTAGCGGATGGTTTTATATTCCAACGTATTCAAGTTCGGAAACGAGCGGCTTAACGTCGATGTTCCTCCGGACGTATGAAACGCTTCCAATGGACCGAAACGATCAAAATATATCTTTTCAATTTCAGATAGGGAAGGGATGCAATCCTTGCTTCCGTTGCGAATAATCGAAGCAGGATCCGTGTAATGATCAAGCAATCCTTCCATGGAAAACACATGATTATATTCCAAAGGAGATTCCGGCCGCATAGGAATGCCGCCCACATATAACTTCACCGACTGTGCACGGTCAAGTTTCCCGATCCCGTGTCCCGATAAAATATTGATCATGCCGGGGGCTACTCCGAGATCGGGAATAATCGTCACACCTTTTCGTTTGGCATCATTATCTTTTTTTAGCACTTGGTCCGTCACATTCCCGATGTGTCCGCCCAAGTCCACACAATGGACGCCGGCTTCAATGGCCACTGCGGCAACGGTTTCATTAAAAGAGTAGAAGAGGGCATTAATCACCACATCATAGTCGGCAATGAAAGCTGATAATTCAGTAGGGTCGCTTGCGTCCACACGGTACCCTTTTAAAGCCGGGGCATTAAGCTGCTTACATATGAATTCCGCGCGATTGAGATCAATATCGGCAAGGGCTACCTTTTCAACACCGGAACTGTTTACAAGGTCCCTCGCCGCTTCTTTTCCCATTAAACCGGCACCGAGAATAGCTATTTTCAATCGATGGTACCTCCTCTTCACTGAAGTGAGCAATCACCAGCGTTTATCAGCCAAAAAGACAGTTTTATCAGCCGAAAACAGCAATATATCAGCCAAAATAAACGGTTTATCAGCCATTTGACACGACATAACCCATCACTGCTATGTTATGACCTAAACGTCTTACGCATGTCATCAATGGTTTTCCGATAGGCAACATACGGTTCATCGTCGCATTTTACATCAATCACGGTTGTTTTCCCGGATAGCAGTGCATTTTCTAAAGTGGTCCGAAATCCTTCCCCGGTTTCAACGGTATATCCGTTGGCTCCCATTGCTTCTGCCATTTTTGCAAAATCCACCGTTCCGAGATCAGTTCCAATGACTTTCTCAGGATAATGCATCTCTTGATGCATACGAATCGTTCCGTACATTCGATTATTAAAGACGATACATATGACCGGTGCTTCTTCTCTTATCGACGTTTCAATTTCCTGCATCGTCATCATGAATCCTCCATCTCCGCATAAAGCAACGACAGGACGTTCCGGAGCGAAAAGCTTTGCCCCTACCGCTGCTGGCAGTCCATACCCCATTGCTCCATTTGCCGGACCAATAAAAGAGTTCGGGCGTTTCAAACGAAAAAGACCATTTACCCATGTAGCGTAATTCCCGGCATCATTCGTCAGAAGCGCTTCTTCGGGCAAGCGGTTATAAAGGGTTTCGACAACGGAAGTATAAATGGAGTCATCCCCTGGCTTTTCAACGATACGGTCGAAGGATCGTTTGCATGTCTGCAACCATTCTTCCCATGTTTGATTGCAGATCATTTCCGTAAAAGCTTCCAATGCCATTTTCAAGTCGGCAACGATGCCGAGATTCGGGGCATATACCTTGCCGATCGTATTAGGGTCAACGTCGACGTGGATGAGCGATTGTTCCCATCCAACAAGTGTATAGTCTTGTGACGTCGCTTCCGATAAGCGAGTCCCCAAAGCGATCACGAGATCCGCTTCCTGAAAATGTTTGACTAGTGAACGCGCAGCCCCTAGCCCCATGTGCCCCACATAATTCGGATGGTGGTTATCAATGAGATCTTGCCTGCGAAATCCTGCGATGACAGGAATGGAGTATTTTTCTGCAAAAAGGCGTAATGCTTCCTCGGCACCGGATAATTGCACGCCTCCTCCGGCGATTACGACAGGCCGTTTTGATTGTTGCAACAATTCCCGGAATTTATCGGTTTCTTCTTTGGAAGGCGCCGGTTTTGGTTTATGGGCAGCGGGTCCGAAGGTCATTAACGCTTCATCTTTAAGCATATCTTCCGGCAAAGAAACAAGCACAGGTCCCGGGCGTCCGGTTTGCGCGACACGAAACGCTTTTTGCACCAACTCCGGTACACGCTGGGCATCGGTGATTTCTATCGTATCCTTCGCCAAATCATGAAAGCCACGATCAAAATCCACTTCTTGAAAACCTTCTCTTCCCCGGAATTCTCTTTGTACCTGTCCAAGAAAAACAACAAGCGGTGTCGAGTCTTGATAGGCCGTATGTATGGCGATGGAAGCGTTTGTGGCTCCCACCCCCCGAGTGGCCATCACAACACCGGGCTTACCGCTCGCTTTTGCATACCCTTCCCCCATAAAACCTGCTCCGCCTTCATGGCGGTTCACGACGAGCCGGATGGAGGTTTGATGTTCCAAGGCATCCAACACGGCAAGAAAACTTTCGCCGGGCACCGTGAAGACGTGCTCCACCCCTTCTATTTGCATACATTCAACGACCGCTTCTCCGCCTGACATTGTTTTTTGATACCGTGTTTTCATCTCATCATTCCCCTTCCTGCATGGACTCGTATTGACGATGCAAATCGTGGACAGCGGCGAGCAATGCGCTCGTCGCTTTCCCTTTATATTGACGGCGGATTAATGCTTCCGCTTCAGCTAAACCCGTCTTTAAACTAATGCCTTTTAAAAGGTCATGGATGTATTGACGACCGTGATCGGTCGCCAACGTACAGGAAGCTTCCAAAATAACTCCATGTTTTCGGTCCACTTCCGCCGTGATTGTCAGTGTATCAAAGACGCTTTTGGCCGCCATCCCTTGCGGAAGATTCGCATGTCCGGCAATAAAGCACGTATGTTCATTAGCCATCGTTCACAGCCCCCTAAAAATTTGATTGCCGGGCGAATGTTGCAAGGGTTCTAACCATGACCCCAGTGCCACCTTTAGGCCCCATCGGCGTCTCGCGTTCTACATACGCGGTACCGGCAACATCCAAATGGATCCACGGGGTTTCGTGAATAAATGCGCCAATAAAAAGCCCCGCCGTAATGGTGCCTGCTTCCCGTCCTGGGGAATTGTTTAAATCGGCCACATCGCTCGAACGTACCATTTCTTCATAACGCGGATGTGTCGGAAAACGCCAAACCGACTCCCCTGCTTCTTCCGCACTCTTTTCAAACGTTTCATATAGGGCGTCGTTATTGGAGAGCGCTCCGGTCACTACATCCCCCAATGCAACGACACATGCGCCAGTCAATGTTGATATATCGGCGATTGTATCCGCACCCAGGTGCCTTGCATAAGCCACACCATCCGCAAGGATCAACCGTCCTTCTGCATCTGTATTGTTCACCTCGATCGTCTGGCCATCAAACGTTTGTAGCACATCTCCCGGCTTCATTGCCGATCCATTTATGAGATTTTCGGTCGCAGGAATGATGGCGATCACGTTTTTTTGCGGTTGCATTTGTCCGATCGCTTCAAAAGCGCCGAGCACGGCTGCCGCTCCGCCCATATCCGATTTCATCGTTTTCATCCCGTGGCCAGGTTTAATCGAGTACCCGCCGGAATCAAAGGTGATTCCTTTCCCTACAAGTGCCAACGGATTCTCCCACGTCTCCTCTCCTTGATAACGCAAGATAATCATTTGCGCCGGATGGTCCGACCCGCGATTGACCGCGAGTAACGCATGCATCCCCAAAGAACGCAGTTCATTAATGTCGAGAATCTCAGCCGATATCTTTTCATGTCGGTGAGCCAATGCCTCTGCTTCCTCTGCCAATGCGACAGGTGGCAAGTCATTGGCAGGGAGGTTGACGAGTGTCCGTGCCAGGTTTACCCCTTGGCCAAACGCCCGACCTCGATGGATCCCCGCTCGCACTGCTTCCGACTCGCCATTTTGTACGTAAATCGTATACGCATAACGCCGTTGCTCTTCTTTTTTCGTTTTATAAGTGTCAAAACGGTAAGAGGCTGTTAATACCGCGTCCGACAACGCCTGCGTGGCAACTTCCTCTCCAAAACTTACAGATTCATCGCAAAAGGTGTCCAGTAATACACCGATCTTCGTTGCTTTTTGCTCATGCACAGCTTTCACCGCGGCGCCGAACGCTTCCTTCAAGCCAGCCAATGTGAGGCTGTCGCGTGTACCAAGACCAACGAAAATCAACTGTTGGAGCGTTTCACCTTCATCCAAAACAGCCATGTTGGTTACCTTTGTTTTTTTTGTCGCGATAGCTCCATCGGTCCATTGTCTGTTCAATGCCGCGAACATTGATTTGTTCCCTTTTTCCAGTTCTTCCGGGAGCCCGTCATCTTCTTCGCGCACACCGACAACAAGAATCTGATCACTGCTTTTTTTTGACCATTTCTTTTCGACAGCCAACATGTTCCCGCCTCCGTTCTTTCCCATTTCTGTTCACCAATCAATAGGATCTCCCTTAAATAATACCTTCTTTTCTGAGCACCTGTAAACTTTCTTCGTCCAAACCCAGTTCTCCTGCCAATACCTCTTCCGTATTTGCTCCCAGTACGGGAGGCGCTTGATCGATAGACAACGTTTCCCCGTTTGCCCGGATAGGATTTCGTACGAATGTCGTTTCCCCCAATGTCTCATGCTCTCCCGTCTGAACCATTTCACGATGTCGGACTTGAGGATGGTCGAATACCTGCTCAATGTTATTCACAGCTCCGCATGGAACGCCGTGATTGGTTAGCTGTTCTTCCCATTCCGCCGCTGGTCTTTGCGAAAAGGCATCTTCAAGGAAAGAGCGGAGTTCATCACGGTGTTCGATGCGGTCACGGTTCGTCGTGAAGCGCTCGTCGTCCGCCCACTCCGGATGCCCCATCACCTTTGCCACTTCCGCGAACATCCGGTCATTTCCGGCAGCGATCATAATTGGGTCATCGACGCACTGGAATGTTTCGTACGGTGTTATATTCCCGTGGGCATTACCCATTCGATCGGTAATATGATTTTTTAAAAGATAACTGCTTGCAACATTGGCAAGGGAACTGACTTGCACATCCAAAAGAGAGAGGTCTACATGTTGCGCCTTTTGCTCCCTGTCGCGCACTCTTAAAGCTCCCAATAAACTTATCGCCACATAATGGGACGTCATAATATCCGCGACAGGAATCCCTACCCGCGTCGGTTCACCATCCTGCTGCCCCGTGACATCCATTAATCCACTGACCGCTTGAATAACGGGATCATATCCCGGATGCTTATGCATGGGACCGGTTTGTCCGTATCCGGTAATGGAACAAAGAATGATGTCCGGTTTAATCATTTTTAACCGTTCATAGCCAAGGCCGAGACGATCTAACGTTCCGGTTTTAAAATTCTCTACTACAATATCAGCGGTTCTGACAAGCTCTTCAAAAATTTCCCGACCTTTTTCTGTTTTTAAATGCAGCGTCATCGAGCGTTTATTCCGATTGGCAGCCATATAGTAAGTACTTTCGTCACCGACAAACGGATACCAATGACGAATATCATCGCTTCCACCAGGTTGTTCCACTCGCAAAACATCGGCACCCATATCGGCAAGAAGCATCGTTCCCAGCGGACCAGCAAGCACACGCGACAAATCCAGCACTTTTACCCCTGTTAATGCGTTCTCCATTTTGAATCTCCTTCCTCATATTGAAAGAAAGCGCCGGCTCTCATCACGAACGGCCGGCGCTTTTCCCTTTATTTATTCCTCAAAAGGCCACGCAGGCAGCATTTTTCTTAATGGCTTATCTTCCGTTTCCCCAAGGGCATAGCGGGCCTGCATCACGGTATGAATCTCTCTTGTCCCTTCATAGATCACCGGGGCTTTGGAATTTCGCAAGTAACGCTCAACCGGATATTCATTGGAATAGCCATAAGCCCCATGGACTTGCACCGCGTCGTTGGCTGCTTCATTGGCAAAATTGCAGGCTTGCCATTTTGCCAGCGACGTCTCACGCGTATTTCGGACGCCTTTGTTTTTAAGCTCACCTGCTTTGAATACGAGCAACCGGCTCATTTGCAAACCGGCTTCCATTTTTGCAATCATTTGTTGAACAAGTTGGTGCTTGCCGATTTCTTTTCCAAACGTTTTACGTTCATGACAGTACGCAACAGATGCTTCCAAACTCGCCATGATTAATCCGCATGCGCCTGCAGCTACCGTGAAGCGGCCGTTATCCAAGGCTGACATGGCAATCTTAAACCCTTCGCCTTCTTCACCGAGTAAATTTTCTTTCGGCACTTTCACGTCATCGAAGAAAATTTCTCCGGTATTTCCTGCGCGAATGCCCAACTTCCCTTTGATTGCTTTCGAACTAAACCCTTCCCACTCCCGTTCCACGATAAAGGCGGAAATGCTGTTGTGTTTCCCTTCTTTTTCCCCTGTATAAGCAAAAACGAGGAAATAATCGGCCACGTCACATAAGGAAATCCACGTTTTGGAACCGTTCAGGATGTAATAATCGCCTTCTTTTTTGGCAGTGCTATTCATCGCGGCCACATCTGAGCCCGCGTTCGGTTCCGTTAATCCGAATGCTCCGACTTTTTCCCCGGATGCAAGGGGTTTTAAGTACTTTTGCTTTTGCTCTTCCGATCCCCATTGCAGAATCGTCATGCTGTTCAAACCGGTGTGGACCGAAGCTGCAGTCCGAAAGGTTGTATCTCCTCGCTCCAGTTCTTCACAAACGATGGCAAGCGTATTATAATCCATGCCACTGCCGCCATATTTTTCAGGAATACAAATCCCCATCAAACCGAGTTCTGCCATCTTATCCAAAATGCTATGTTCAAAATGCCCGTTTGCATCCCACTCGGCAATATTCGGCATAATCTCGTCATCGACAAATTGGCGGACGGTTTTCTGTACCATTTGCTGTTCTTCCGTTAATGAAAAATCCACGCTTCCTCCACCTCTCCCTATATCATCATTTAGAACCTAAAAAAGCCAGTCTACTCCCCGAGAGTAAACTGGCTTTTAACCTTAGAACCCATCCGGGTATGAACGGGATAAGATCTTAACAGTTCTTGTTCAAGAGTCTATCATTGAAAACGGTTTCCGTCAATACGAGGGAGTTATGAGCTTATTGAGCTGTACCGCATAAAAACAAGCCCAGGACGAGGTTCAAGTTCATGCCTTGTTTTTTTTGCTTATTATGCTCCCAACGCTGCGAAACCCTATGGAAAGATGAAAAGGACGTTGAGCATATCGTGTTTTGTTGCATTTGCGGACTCATTTGGCGCTCGACAAACATTATAAGTCCGCAAACCCTCATTTTGAAGACTCATATGGATACGGAGCAATGCTAAGAGTCCGCTAAACCAGATCCTGAGGACTCGTATGGTCCCCGAGCAACACATAGAGTCCTATAAACCTTATCCTGAGGACCCTCATGGATCATACCCAGCACATTGAGTCCTCACAACCCTATCTCGAGGGCTAATCTGATGTTAAGCATTGGCATTTCCCTTTCATCATGTCAGTGGGCATTTTATGCTTTGGATTCAATATTTCGTGAATGATACTGTTGAACGCCGCTATGCCTATGATTGATGTTGGAATTGGGGGATTTATTTTCGACTTGATCTTATTCTTTGCACGGGAAGCGCTCTGTGACAGCGTAATTATCTGTTCATCAAACGTTTAATTAAACGTCACGCCGGAAAGTACGTACCCGTACAGACGGTGACTGCCGGTCCTTTCATCCACACGTGATCATCTTTCGACGACCAATGGATCGTTAAATCACCGCCCGGAAGGTGGACGGTAATCGCTTCGTCTTTTTTTGCTTCCCCATTCAAAACCGCCGCCACAACCGCCGCGCAAGCACCGGTTCCGCACGCTTGCGTGACACCGCTGCCACGTTCCCACACGGCAAAATCTATTTCCGACGTATTTTTCATGGAAATAAATTCCACGTTTGTACCTTCCGGAAAAAGGTCTGCTTTCTCTACGAGAGGGCCTACGGATTCCACCGGGGCATCCGCAAAGTTGTCCACGAAAAATACGGCATGAGGATTACCCATGGAGACAGCGGTGAATGTGTAATCGTTCCCATTGATAGGTTCCGTCGCATCGATGACATGCGCCTCGAGGGCGCCGCCCTTGCCGCGCATCGGTACTTCTTTTCGTTTAAGCCGGGGGACGCCCATATCCACCGTTACTTCAGAAACCTTCCCCTCTTCATCAAGATGGACCTGAGATTCAACGATCGCTCCAAACGTTTCAATGGAAAAATTCGCTTGTTCAACATGTTGTTGCTCATAAGCGTATTTGGAGACGCAGCGCAAACCATTCCCGCAATTTTTTGCTTCAGAACCATCGCTGTTAAACACGCGCATTCGCACATCCGCAACGTTCGAAGGAAGAATGAGAATCAGACCGTCCGAGCCAATTCCCGTGTAGGGATTGGCCACTTCGGACGCTAAATCGGGCAAACACTCCTCATCCGGAATTTTTTCTCTGAAGCCATCTACATAAATATAGCTATTTCCAAGCCCGTGCATTTTCGTAAACTTCACCGTTCGTCCACCCTCACTTTCGCAACCGCTCCGTCGCCCAAAGATAATCGTTATCCGCCTCTGCGATCGTTATTTTATAATGGCAACAAGGCATAATAATGTCGGTTTTCACCCCATCAAATGCATCGTCCAATTGTTCTTTTTTCATATAGGTAAGTACATTTTCAGCGCCACAATTCGGACATTCGTCAAAATAAATATCATCTTGAATCCGTTCATACGGCCAAGTATTTTCGAAAGGAAGCAATTTCATCACGATTTCCTCCTTCCTGTCAGTATAGCGTAATAGTCACTGACGTCAATCATTTCGTGTCTTATTTCCCGGGAAATAGTAGAGATTTGTATAAATACGTCTGTTCACACAGCTACTTTTTTCTTTTTATATTCACACGTACTGCGACATATTCATAGTTTTCTGTCGTAAAAAAAGCACGCATGTACAGGGCTGCCACTCTGAACACACGTGCTTCAAATCTATATCATGCCTTCTTCTTCAAGAAAAGAATAAATATTGGCGAGCAGATCATCACTATCTGCGCCGGTGATCACTTCACCGTCCACAAGTGCGTAGTCATTTTCGGCACAAGTCGTGCAAAATCCTAGGCATCCATATTCGACGACTTCCAAGCCCGGATCCTTTTCTAATGCTTCCAGCACAGGATGGGTTCCGCTAGCCAAGTTACTGACACAGAACTCGACAATGGGAAACATTTCTCTCACCTTTCCTGTTCAAACTCCCATCAGCTTGTATGACACATTCCATTGTTATGGTAGCTTTTTTCCGTGTCATCGTCAATAGAACAGGCTTATACCAAGCAGTGTGTCCGGTGCTTCTCGAAGTAGCGCTTTCTACGTTCAGTGGATACATTTTGATCACAAGTAATCCCTCAGACCGAGGTCGAACTGCTCCGAGAGGAACAAAAGATGTATAGTAATCCCTCAAACGGAGGTCGGTCTGCTACGAGAGGAACAAGAGTGGCTAAGTAATCCCTCAAACGAGATCGAACTGCTCCGAGGGGAACAAATGAAACTAAGTTCGGGGAATTACTTCTCATTTCCGAGAAAGACGTACCTCAGTTCGATCAATAAATTGTTGTACATTGACTTTACCCTGCTTACACCGAGCTTGCGCCATTTATTCTACACCCCATTCACCTCCTTCATTTTACCTAAAATTAACATTATTTTACTTTATAAAGTGCGTTGGCCACTTCATCAGATTTCTCCCTTTTCTTCACAACACTCTTTCTTTTTGTGTAAGTGCACACGATTGTTGTCTTCTATCCACTTAATCGTTATAATTTAAAGAGTGTGTTCATGAACGTCTCACATCAATACTTTTGCTTTTGGGTATATTTTGTAACACTAAGCGAACTCGTGCATTTTTATCAAAGGAGTCCATAAGCATGCGAAAACTTGTAATAGTGGGCGGCGGCTACGGCGGGATGAAAGTCATGCAACAATTGAGCGCTAAAGATTTGCCCGACGACTACGAGATCATCCTTGTAGATAAACTGCCCTATCACTGCTTTAAAACCGAATATTATGCGTTGGCTGCAGGCACCGAATCGGATCATGAAATCCGTGTACCTTTTCCAAAACATGTCCGCCACCACTTCGGGACAGTGCAAAACATTGATCTAGCGGAAAAAAAAATAACTTTAACTACAGAAACCGATAATGAAATCCTGGAGTACGATAAAATCGTGATCGGTCTTGGAGCCACAGACAAGTATCACGGTGTTCCGGGTGCGAAAGAACATACGTTTAGCATCCAAAGCATGGAAAATACCCGGCGTACATATGAAGCTATCAGCAATCTTCCGCCTCATTCCAATGTTTCCGTTGTCGGCGCAGGGTTGTCGGGGGTGGAATTAGCCGCGGAGTTAAGGGAAAGCCGGCATGACCTTAACATCCGTCTTTTTGACCGTGGCGAAACCATTTTACCGATGTTTCCAAGGCGGCTGAGTTCCTATGTAACTTCTTGGTTTCAAAAACATGACGTGGAAATCGTCAGCAACTCCGACATTACACGAGTTTCTGCCGATGCCCTCTACAATCATGATGAGCGAATCAAAGCAGATGCCGTGATCTGGACCGCCGGTGTACAACCCTCTAACGTCACCCGCGAATTAGACGTTGAAAAAGACGATAAACAACAAATTATCCTAACGAAACATCATCATATCCCGGGTTTTCCCGATGCCTTTGTCGTCGGAGATGGCGCGAGCCTTCCCCATGCCCCGAGCGCGCAACTTGCGGAAAAACAGGGCGAGCAAATTGTTGATATCCTGAAATTGCAATGGAAAGGCGAAAAACTTCCGGACACAATGCCTGACTTAAAATTGAAAGGCACGCTTGGTTCCCTCGGAAAGAAAAAAGGGTTCGGCACAATGATGGGAGAAAAAGCTGCCGTCACCGGACGTGTTGCCCGCCTCTTAAAAAGCGGTGTTTTATGGATGTACAAGTACCATTCCGGCGTTTAAAATACAGTGAAACTGCCATCAGAGGGCGGATTTCCCCGCTGCTGGTTAATTGAACCATCCGGGGGCGCTAGTCTCCCGTTTAGACGGAGATTAGATTTCAATAGCCAGAGGTCGGAAAAGGCTTTTTCTGGGTCTTCCAATTTCCGTCTTCCGATGTCTGGCTTCCGGAAAAGCAGCTCACCATGTTTGGTGAGCTGCTTTTATGACGCCAAATGATCGATTTTTGCGTAAATATCCTTCAGTTTCGGATTCCCTTCGGCAACAATATCTCCATTAATGGTAACCAACGGATACATCCGATCATCATCAATAATATAGCGGGCAAATTCCTCATGCCCTGCTTCCGGATTCTCAATGTCAATATATTCAAAAGCCAATGGCTGATTCTCATATTTCCTGTTGAGCAGTGCTTCCAACCAATCTTTCGTTTCCAAAGCCGATGGTAAATTCACACAACTTGCACATTTTTTCTCCGCACCGTATACGGTAATGGTGATTGACATATCCATTCCCCCTTTCTTATAATCATTGTACAATGATTTGGGATAAAGTGAAACTTAGGCAGATTGTTTTCAGCAAGCGAAGCTTCATCTTCTGAAATCTGATCTCTGGAATAACATCTTTTCCATAAAGATAAGTCCCCATCATAGATTTTTAACGTTCTGGGTATTATAATGGGTGTTAAGAAAGGAGTGTTTGCAATGACAGAAGCTGTAGGAGACATCACCGGTCAAGTACGGGAAGTACTCGAAAAACTTCGTCCATTCCTTCTCCGGGACGGCGGCGACGTCGAACTGGTCGAGGTGGAAGATGGCATTGTAAAGCTACGTTTAATGGGCGCGTGTGGCACATGCCCATCCTCAACGATTACATTAAAAGCCGGTATTGAGCGGGCACTCACAGAAGAGGTGCCCGGCGTCACAGAAATCGAACAGGTCTTTTAGACTTTATGTTAGAAAGCTCCGACAGTGTCGGAGCTTTTTTTAAAGCGAAGCGACGGATTTTTCGGTCGCATCATAGACCTCAACGCCGGCGATTGCCGGATGGGCCGCTTCTACATGATACTGGGCATAATCGGCCTGTATCGCGGCCGCAGTTTCCTTTCCGCGCCCCAAAGGAGCCAGGCATAATACCGTTGGTCCCGCGCCACTTAAAGCAGATCCGTAAACACCGTAATTTTTGACATCCCGCAGGGCTTCAAAAAGGCCGGGAATTAACGAGCCCCGATAAGGATGATGGTAACGGTCATCGCCCATCATTTCCCCTACAAGGGGCCAATTTCCGGTTAATAAGGCCGCCACAAGCACATTCCCGCACGCACCCGCCTGAACTGCGTCCCGATACTTCAACGTTTCCGGCAACACTTGCCTGGCTTCCGATGTAAGCAATTCATCACTTGGGATCATTAAAACAAGATCCACGTCCGGATTCGACTGCTCAACGATCCGTGTCTTGCTATCGGTGTGCATACCAATGGTCAAGCCGCCATACAGACAAGCGCCCACGTTGTCCGGGTGTCCTTCCAAAATGCTTGCAAAACGTAGCTTCTCTTCTTTTGTCAATTCCAGCTCCACCAGACGATCAGCAAGTTCAATCGCTGCAATAATGGCAGCCGCACTGCTGCCGAGTCCTCGTGCCAAAGGGATATCTGACGTCATATGGATGTGGCACGGGGGGAGCGCCTTTTTTCTCGTCGCCGCCATTGCACGCGCCACTTGGAAGACCATATTCTTCTTCCCAGTCGGGATCCCTTCAAGCTGAGGGGATGACGTTGTAAACATCCAGTTACTCGCGTCATAAACCTCTAATGTCAAGTAGCGATCGACGGCCAAGCCGATCGAATCAAACCCTGGTCCAAGATTTGCGGAACTGGCCGGCACATGGATCGTCATTCGTTTTTCACCCACGAGACCCCGCCCCCTCTTTCTGTTGCAAATGGGAAAGGAACGCTTCGGTTTCATTCGGAATTCGAATCGGGTCGATCTCATTTGTATCAAGCGCGGTTGACGGGTCCTTCAGGCCATTACCCGTGAGCACACAAGCGACCGTGCTTCCTTTTTTAATTTCTCCGCTTGCGATTTTCTTTCGCAAACCCGCGAGCGAAGCACAGGAAGCGGGTTCTGCAAAAACGCCTTCCGTTTTTGCCAGCCCGCGATAAGCAGCAACGATTTCCTCATCCGTAACGGCATCAAATCCGCCACCCGCTTGTTTCACCGCTTCGAGTGCTGCCGACCAACTGGCGGGGTTGCCGATCCGTATCGCCGTCGCCAACGTCTCCGGTTCCCGGACCGCTTTATTTTGCACAATCGCGGCCGCTCCTTCGGCTTCAAAGCCGAACAATTGAGGCCTCCCGGTGCCGTTCGCTTCATCGTATTCCTTAAATCCCTTCCCGTAGGAAGTGATATTTCCCGCGTTCCCAACCGGGATGCACAACACATCCGGCGCTTTGCCGAGCGCGTCACAAATCTCAAAAGCACCTGTTTTTTGCCCTTCCACCCGATAAGGATTGACAGAATTAACGAGCGTAACGTCTTCCTTTTCACTTACATCGCGAACCATGTCCAGCGCCTCGTCAAAATTCCCTTCGATTTCAAACACTTCCGCCCCGTACATGCTCGCCTGCGCCAACTTTCCGAGCGCAACTTTCCCTTCCGGAATCACAACAATCGTACGTAAGCCCGCGCGGCTTCCATAGGCCGCTGCCGCCGCGGACGTATTGCCTGTTGATGCGCAAATGATCGCTTTGCTTCCCGCTTCTTTCGCTTTTGCAACTGCCATTACCATGCCGCGGTCTTTAAAAGATCCGGTTGGATTTACGCCCTCGGTTTTTACATGTACATTTACTCCCCATTCTTCCGACAATGCCGGGAGATGGATCAGGGGCGTATCCCCTTCGTGCAGGGTAAGCAAAGGCGTCGCCGATGTCACCGGCAAATAGTTTTTATACGAGTGCAAGATCCCTTTGTTCGGGGACATCGGCTTCTCCTCCTTCTACGCGATAACGGCTTTTTACCGTCTCAACAACGTCCAGGTTTTCGATATCGTTGATGATTTGTTCAAAGTTCGTGCGGCTAGTCTCATGTGTGACCATGACAACTTCCGCCAGTTCTTCAGATTCCATTGGAAGCTGAATGAGCTTTTCAAAACTTACTTTATTTGACGTGAAAACGGAAGTGAGTGATTTAAATGCTCCCGCTACATCGCGAACATGAAGACGGATGAAATATTTCGCGCGGATGTCTTCTTCTTTTTTCAAAACGGTTTCTGATTTGTCTGCCACGTTTACCTGTGTTGCAGCTGTCCCTAAACGGATTTGGCGGATAACGCTCATTACATCGGAAACAACCGCTGTAGCGGTAGGGAGCGAACCTGCGCCCGGTCCGTAGAACATCGTCTCGCCGACCGCTTCCCCATAAACGTAGACGGCATTGTATTCATTGTGAACAGAAGCAAGGGGGTGATCTTCCGGGATAAACACAGGCTCCACAGACACTTCGATCCCTTCGTCGCTTCTGGAGGCAAGACCGATCAGCTTTAGCGTATAGCCCAATTGTTGCCCAAAATCAATATCTTCAGCGGTGACTTCGGTCATCCCTTTAAGGTAAACCTCATCCAACTGCACGGAAGCCGAAAACCCGAGCCGAGCTAAAATCACCATTTTGCGGGCTGCGTCCAAACCTTCCAAGTCAGCAGTAGGATCACTTTCGGCAAAACCTTGATCCTTGGCCTGTTGCAACGCTTCATCAAGCCCAAGTTCTTCTTTCGTCATCTTCGTGAGCATGTAATTGGTCGTGCCGTTGACAATGCCAATCATTTTCGTAATTCGATCGGATGCCAATCCTTCCGTTAGCGACCGCAAAATCGGAATGCCTCCGGCAACGCTGGCTTCGTAAAGAAATTCCGCGTTATTCTCTTCGGCTAGGGCCAGAAGTTCATCTCCATGCAGTGCAATCAAATCTTTGTTTGCACTCACGATATGCTTTTTGTTTCTTAACGCCTTTTCAATGTATTGTTTCGTTTCATCGATCCCGCCCATCACTTCAATGACAAGATCAATGTTCGGATCATCGAGCACATCCTCCGCCTTCGTTGTTATCATTTCTTTGTCGACGTTTTCGCCACGTTGTTTTTCCAAATCACGAACGAGCACCTTTCGGACGGTTACATCCGTGGCGCCCGTTTTTGCGATCAGTTCTTTTTTATGATGCTCTAAAATATGAATAATTCCGTTCCCCACCGTTCCGAGTCCCAATAACCCGATTTCGATGCTGTTTTTCATATATACCGACTCCTTTATCCAAAACAACTGTTGTTTGTTCATACGAGAAAAACAAATGTCTTTTTCCTACGGACATTATAGTCGTTCTTTGCAGAAATAACAAGAGGAAAATGCTTTATTCATACGTTTTTACATAAAAAATTCAGGAACGGCAACAAATAAGCTTAAAAGGTACGGGCTCTCATAAACCAATGGCCTTCCGATGCGCTCGGGAGTGCATCGAGCAAACATCGCGACGTACGTTTCATGTACCGTTCCTCCCGTTCCAATAACTGTTCAAATTGCGCTTCGTCCACTTCCGCACGGCTCTCATTTGTTCCTTCATTCAAGTAGTGTTCCTCCATCAGCTCCACATAGGTTAACGGGAATAACAACCTTGCACCAACGAGCGCCCACATTTGGGGCTGAAACGATTGGCCGCGGGTATACGATTCCAGAAACTCTGTCGCAAGATTCAAGTCATCTTGTTCATAACAGTGGCGGAGGCACTCCCCGACATCCCGGGCCGGGTGATCATAAACGAACGACAATGGAAGTTTCACTTGCGTTCGATTTTCATCCGCAACCATCCAAGCCCCCGGTTTGAAACGCGTATGATTCACCGTCCCAAGGTAGGGAGGCAACGTATGCTCCCGGCCCTCCTCAACGAGCCATTGCATCGCTGTTTCCGCTCTTCCGAGATAATAGGGAAACGTGTATAAAAATTGTTGGTCAAAAGCCGTCTTTTGCAATCGTTGATCAACAGTCCGATGATAGGCTTCCAACTGCTCGATTCTCGTTTCCCAAAAGGCAAGCCATCGTCCATATAGTTGAAGGTCATTCACCTCGGGGACCCAACCAACTCCAGACTCATGCATCATTGCCAACGTCTCTCCTTCGCTTGAACCCGAGCGGTCTTCTTCCTCAGGCAATTGAAAAAGGAGTTGTTGCACCCCATCGACGCGGGTCACTACGTTGCCGTCCAAATCGGTCACAAGCTCAGCAATTTGGGGAACCCCCATGGCTTTCAACCGTTTTGCCCATTCCAATTGTACCCATAAATGATCATGTCGCCGCAACGAAGGCATAAGGACGTAGAACCGATCGCCTGAGCGAAAACCTTCGTATTGACCAAATTGATACTTTTCGTCACAATAAAGTCCATATTGGTCATAAATATTTTTTTCAAACATTCCAGGCACCCCCATCTTCCTATCAGTGTATGGCAGATGGGATCGATCTAGTCATCGCAGTTCCCGGCCAAGAAACATTGAACAGACTATAGAAGACAGGAAGGGAGAGATTAGAAAATGATATCAACGGAGATCGCTATCCATACGTTGGAGGAGAGAGGCGTTACCATTAACGATATCGCCGAACTCGTCTATGAATTGCAATCCCCTTACATTCATGACTTAACGAAAGATATGTGTGCAGCCAACATCAAAGCCGTGCTCGGTAAACGTGAGGTGCAAAACGCTTTATTAACGGGAATCGAACTTGACCGCCTCGCCGAAGAAAAAAAATTAAGTTCACCGCTTCAGGAAATTATCGCTGCAGATGAAGGGTTATACGGCATAGATGAAATCGTTGCTTTGGCAATCGTGAACGTATATGGCTCGATCGGGCTCACCAATTTCGGTTATGTGGATAAAATTAAGCCGGGAATTATCGCCGAACTTAACGATCATGAACAAACAAAGTGCCACACGTTTCTCGATGATATCGTGGGCGCAATTGCAGCAGCTGCGTCCAGTCGCCTTGCACACTCCAGCAAAGGCGTTGAGGGGTAATCATCGTCTTTCATCGGTCGAGCAGAGAAGCGTCCAACTTCGCGATAGAAAACGTAGGCTGTTCCCCTTTTCCGGCAAGGGACGCAGCCCGCGTCACCCCGGTGTCCACATGCAACGTTGGGACGCCGGCGCGAATGCCTGCAAGCATGTCCGTATCATAATTGTCACCGATGAGCAGTGTTTCGGCTTTTGCGGTTTTTAAAATGGACAGAGATTGTTCTACGATCCACTGCTCCGGTTTCCCGACAAACATCGGGGGGGAGCCGCTTGCTTTTGCAATCGCGGCCACAATTGACCCATTCCCCGGCATATAGCCATCTTCCGTCGGAATGGCGTTGTCTGCATTTGTGGCGAGCAACGTCGCGCCATTAAACAGGGCAGCCTGAGCTGTCGCCAGTTTCTCATAGGTGAAAAATCGATCAATCCCAACGATCACAACATCGGGGTTCCGATCCGTAAAATGCACCTCTATTTCTTCCAACGCGCTGACAAGCCCCCGTGATCCAATTACATAAGCGTGGAGAGGCCAGTGCCAATATGCACGCACGTATGCAGCCATGGCCAAACTACTCGTATAAATGTGTTCGGAAGTCGCCGGCACATTCATGCGCTTGAGCTTATCAGCGATTTCTGTCGGGGTCCGGGAGGAGTTGTTCGTCAAAAACATGTAGGGGATTTGCCGATCAGCAAGGGCATGCACGAAATCGGCACTTTCCTTTATGACTTCTTTTCCGTTATAGATCGTTCCGTCCAAATCCATTATAAAACCTCGATAGGGTGCTAACATGCCCATCACCTCTCATCCGGCAAGAATGCCGATACCGGTCCTAGCTCTTTCTCCAAATAAACCCGTACCGCATTCGAAAAATATTCCATTGCTCGTTTATGTTCCCGCATTGTTGCCTCTATTTCTAAGTGGTTTATATTCAAGTAATCGTTCACGAGCGTTTTCCGCCAAACGAGTACGTTCTGTAACGCGTTTGCCGTTTGCTCCTCGATCACCTTTTCGTCTTCAAGAATATTTATAATGTCGCTATATCCTCCGGGGTCTCTCATAATAAAACCGTCAATCATTTGATTGCCCACATCAATCATCGCTTCCAACCAACAATGGACAATCCGTTCCAACGCCAATTGCTGCAAAGGCTCAGTCCATTCATTTTGGCTGTGAAACGTTCCTAGCAATTTTTCCATATATTGAAGCCGCTCTTCAAGCAGCTTCCGATCGACGAAATACATACTGATTCACCTCTTACAATTATTATACTCTAGCGCTACATACTCGCAATCCATTCGGGCTAACATCATCCATTCATGAATATATCTAATGAGCGTTTCTCGAATTTCATCCCATTTATCCTTCCAAATGATCGGGATACACGCTGTCCGTTCCCTCTCATGTACGGATATCCAATTGGAGGTGCAACAATCGCGATGTAATCCCTCAAGAGCGGGAAACCTTGCTCCAAGTGGAACTACTAAGCCCAAGCAATCCCTCAAGAGCGGGAAACCTTGCTCCGAGTGGAACTACTAAGCCCATGTAATCCCTCAAGAGCGGGAAACCTTGCTCCGAGTGGAACTACTAAGCCCATGTAATCCCTCAAGAGTGGGAAACCTTGCTCCGAGTGGAACTACTAAGTGGCCATTCATCGGCATGTTGTTGCATTAGTGCTTTTTCCCTCCCACATCGTCTGTTTTGCTAACATATGTGACCGATGGTTAACGCTAATGAGGATAATCGGCCACCCTCCTTAGTTTAACACAACACTAAAATTTCAAAGCCATCATCAATCGTGTTAGGATAAAAAAAGTGATCAAAATGGAGGAGATTAGATATGGAGCGAGAGTTAGCGTTGGAATTGGTTCGCGTCACCGAGGCGGCCGCACTGGCGAGTGCCCAATGGCTCGGACGCGGCAAGAAAAATGAAGCGGATGATGCAGCGACAACCGCGATGCAATCGATGTTCCGATCCATCCATTGCGATGGGACGGTCGTTATCGGAGAAGGAGAAATGGACGAAGCACCCATGCTCTATATTGGTGAAAAAGTGGGAAACGGGCAAGGCCCGGAAGTGGACATAGCCGTCGATCCGCTGGAAGGGACAAGCATTGTTGCCAAAGGGCACCCGAACGCGATGGCTGTCATTGCCATCGGGGATAAAGGGACACTTCTGCACGCGCCGGATATGTACATGGAGAAAATCGTCGTCGGCCCCGAGTCAGCCGGGTACATCCATTTGGATGATTCCATCGAGACGTCCATTGCAACCGTCGCAAAAATGATGAACAAACGGATACGTGATGTAACGGTTATGATTCAAGAACGGCCCCGTCATGAAGCACTCATCGAACGCGTTCGCCAGAAAGGCGCACGGGTACAGCTCTTCGGCGACGGAGACGTAAGTGCATGCTTGGCAACCGCAACCATCGGCACCGGGGTCGATCTGTTTATCGGAACCGGAGGGGCTGCCGAAGGTGTGATATCGGCCGCAGCCGTGAAGGCGCTCGGAGGCGACATGCAAGCGCGCCTTGCTCCCCGGGATAAAGAAGAAACTAGACGATGTAAAGAAATGGGCATCGAAGACCCGAACGCTCCTTTGCAACTAAACGAACTTGTTCGCGGAGACGACGCCATCTTCGCGGCCACTGGCGTTTCCACAGGGGAACTGCTCAACGGCGTTCGTTTTCTCGGGGATGACATTGCCGAAACAGACTCCATCGTCATGCGGGCAAAAACGCGAACCGTCCGCTCTGTAAACGCCCGTCACCATTTGCAACACAAGCCGTCGTTTCTTCCAAGAATTGAACCTGTCGACGATGAATAACCCGACCGCTCCCCGACCATAGTATAAATCCGGAAGTCAGACGTCCGAAGCCAGAAGTCGGAAGATCATCCTTGACTTCCTGAAAAGGTATTTTCTGGCCTCTGGAATGACGGGCGCTTACCACCTGGCAAAAAAACGGTTGCAAGGGAGTGAAATAAATGCCGCGAAAAAATAATACCGGCAAGTATCGTGATTTTGAGTCGGTTGAGTCACAAGAAAATGACCTAATATCAGAAGAATTAGCGGAAGGTCCTTATGGAACACCTTTCGAAGGAACGATCGGAAAATCATCCCCGTGGAGACCCGGACAGCAAATGACGTCTCCTTTCATTTACGAAAACCGCGAGCTACACGCCGGTGGAGGCCGTCTTTTTCCAAATACCCAAACCCACAAGGTCCACTCCAGCAAAGACGATGATAACGATGTTCGCCGTTAGAAAACTTGGCTTTTTGCCAAGCTTTGATGGCGAAAACCTTAGCCCAACTTATGCAGGTAAGAAAGTTGATTTATACTTTTTTACCTGCCAAATAAACGTTAAATTGCCCTCACCACATCCGGTGAGGACAATTAATTTTTTCAGACGCTTAAGACGGTTGCCTAGCCACCTTGCCACGATTTAAATAAAAGAACGCCGTCGGCAAGCCACCGAAACGGATAAACCGTTTTGCCGTTCTTTTCAATTCCTTATTTTCCTGCACTTTTTTATCCGAAAGATACAAAGCGAGCAACCCTTTGTTGATCATCTGATGAAATTTTGCGTCCGGCAATTCCTGAACGCTGTGCTCGGCATTCTCTTTAATATACCGAAAACGCTCCACCATTTGTTCTTCATTTTCATAGTAAAAGACAAAATTCAAGTCTCCTTCTTGCCGATCCTCTACTTGATCGATAAAATAATCGAGCATGATATGAAGACCTTGAACCCAGGGAAAATAGGCGCCTTTGATTTCCTCCACTTCTTGGGCAATCATTTTCCGCTTGGAAGCATAAGCGGCAAGGCAAAATATCCCTAGTGTAGACCCGGCACAAGCGGAAAATTCATACCATGTCATAGGAGGAAGATCCTGCTTATGTCTTGCAAACCAGTCTTCTAACTTTTCCTCCCGCTCATTTTCATCAATATGTTTGTACACTTGCAGATCACAATAAACAGCAGATAATTGCCGCATAGCATCCTGGGCATCCTCAAATCCAGGAAGCGTTTTCAAAGCATCCTGGCACGTCTTAACGAGAGAGGCTAAATAGCCACCATCCTCCTGCTCATCACGAAACTCATAATAGTTATCCGGTATTTCCCCCGGTGTTAAGGCATGGTACATGGAACGATGGAGGGAGCGAAAATCCCGTTCTTCCAAAGATGTGCTTCGATCGCAAAGGTTGTCCAAATAGTCACTAATCGTCTGATACGCGACGATAAAACGAATCACATCGCGACGACGAGCATCAGTAGCCACTAATCCAAAAATCGTCCCACCTTCGCAGTGAAAGGTTTTTTCCTCAATACTTGCCAGCGCTTGTTCCCGCAATTCCGCATCCGGAATTTCATCGGCTTTTTTCTTCCATTCATTTAAAAACTCATGCGCAACAGGAAGTGTCTCCTGTTTGATTTTATATAACAATGTCCACGGTTTCGTCGGCACCTTCAACATTAACACCCCTTCTACGCACTAAGTCTGATCATCTTCTAAGTATAGCATACCTAACAACGATTGAATGGGCAAGGAGGCAATCCGCTGATTATTGTGAAATCTCCTGTTCATAAATGATAAACACTCCCAAAACGACAAAAAACCATCAGCGCAAACGATGATGGTTTTAAGTAACTTTTTTCACGATAAAATACGGACAGTCAAAATTACAGTATTCGTACAAGTAGTCATAGATGGTGCTTGCTTTCGTGTCAACGCTTGCTTTTTTGTTATTATCATGAAAAAAACCGCGAAGACGCAATTGCTCATGACCCCAGTCACCGACAATGTAATCATACTTATCAAGAATCTCGCTGTATCGTTTTAAAAAGGCCTCTTCGTCCCAACCGGCTTTTGCTTCTTCGACGAGCTCAAACCGTTGATGATGGGTTTGGACCATCGATTATCCCCCCACTCACACAGAAGCCTCGCTGCCTTGGTATTTCGCGGCTTCTTGCCATACTTGTGCTTTGTTGACCTGCTCATCGGCGTGATAAGAAGAACGAACGAGAGGCCCTGCCTCGCAATGACGGAACCCTTTCTGCATGGCAATTTCTTTGAAACGCGCAAACTCTTCGGGTGTGTAATATTTTTGCACATCCAAATGTTTTTTCGTCGGCTGCAAATATTGCCCGATCGTCATAATATCCACATCGTGGGCACGCAAATCATCCATGACTTCTTCGATTTCTTCGGGCGTTTCCCCAAGGCCGATCATGAGGCTTGATTTCGTCGGAATGTCGGGATGCAACTCCTTGGAATAGCGAAGAAACTCCAGGGAACGATCATACGTCGCGCGTGCGCGAACTTTTTTCGTTAAGCGCCGGACCGTTTCAATATTGTGATTCAATATATTCGGGCGCGCCTCCATAAGCGTTTGTAAATTGTCATGCAGCCCCATCATATCCGAAGGCAATACTTCAATCGTCGTAAGCGGATTGCGGCGGCGGACGGCGCGAACCGTTTCTGCATAAACATTTGAACCTCCGTCTTTAAGGTCATCGCGTGCAACAGCCGTAATGACGACGTGTTTCAATCCCATTTGTTCCACGGACTCGGCGACTCGTTCCGGTTCGCCCCAATCCAGTTCATTGGGCAGTCCGGTTTTCACCGCGCAAAATCGGCAGCCGCGCGTACACACATCACCGAGAATCATGAATGTGGCTGTTTTTCTTACGGCCCAGCATTCGTGAATATTTGGACAGCGCGCTTCTTCACAGACCGTATGTAATTTCTTTTCGCGCATCATCTTCTTAAGGCCTTTATAGGATTCATTTGTATTTAATTTTATTTTTAGCCAATCCGGCTTACGAACGTGCGTTTCTTTTTCCCCCATTTGATCACATCCTTTGCCTTTACTTTAACACACCACCGGCACGGTTCCAAATGTAACAGATGGTGGATATTCCCTATAAAAGACAACATTGGCGCTTATAATTCTGCGAAATTGTTGCAAAATAAAAGATAGTCGCTGACCTAATGGAACAACCGTTAACATCGAAAACGCCAGAGAGGAGAAGTGCAATGAACAAAAAAACGCTCCCCCTCCTTTTACTCGTTATCAGCTTTTCACTAACGTTTTCACCGGAAATGAGTGCCGCTGAAGATGAGGAAGCCATTGACGTAGCTCATGAGCGAATGATTCTTTATAAAGAAATGGATGGAATTACTCACGTTCCCTGGTATTGGCTCGCTGCAATCGATGCGCATGAACGGGGATTGAATGTTGCTCGCGACGATCGGAACGACCGCGAAGGCCTAATTGATATTTACTATTCTCCGCGTGAGTGGGTAGGGGCTTTAAATCCGGATCTTGAAGATAATAACGCGGCGCGCATCAGCATATTTGGCGGTGTTGGCCTTGACGGAGATGATGATGGAGAAGCAAATCGCCAAGAAGACCGGGATGTGCTGTACACAATGGCAAGGCAAATTTCTACTTATGGTTATGATGATGAGAATATTCGCATCGCATTATGGGAGCATTATCAACGCGATCAAGCTGTGCGTATTATTAGCGGCCACGCGAAACTTTTTAAGGAATACGGAACGATTGCTTTGGATGAAACTGCTTTTCCCGTTCCTCTTGAATACAACTACACGTACCATAGCACATGGGGCGACACGCGTGGATGGGGAGGAAGAAGAATCCATGAAGGTACGGATATTTTTGCCGGCCACAGCACTCCCGTGCGGGCAACGAAGTACGGAGTCGTTGAACTAAAAGGCTGGAATACCTACGGCGGTTGGCGGATCGGCATTCGCGATTTAGATAATGTGTATCATTATTATGCCCATCTCAGCAGCTTCGCAGAAGGCATTGAAGAAGGCAGCATTGTTGAGCCCGGGATGGAAATCGGAAAGGTCGGAAGCTCCGGCTACGGGAAGCCTGGAACGGAAGGCAAGTTCCCGCCTCATCTCCACTATGGGCTTTATCGGGACAATGGGTATTCCGAATGGTCGTTTGACCCGTATCCATTCTTGAACTCTTGGGAAAAGAAAGAGCGTCAAAAGGGGTGAGGAATTGGTCTGCGGCCTCGACTTGAACATCGTAGGAGCGAACGCCTTTTGAGGGACAATTTGCGTTTTATTGTACTCTAGGAGCATATTGTACACCCGTTGAGGGGCAACTCACGCTTGGTTGTTCCTCTAGGAGCAGATCGAACACCCGTTGAGGGGCAACTCACGCTTAGGAGCAGGCCAAGCATCTTTTGGGGGACAACAATTTATCCTCACCTATCTTCCCGCTCCCGCACCAAAAAACATCCACCGCGATATTCCTTATCACGGCGGATGCTTTATTTTTGGAAAGGTTTTGATCGCCTATGCTTCGATGCCGAAAAGGTTCGCAAGTAAAATAATGATGATCATGAGCGGCGCGACAAACCGGATCAAGAAAAGCCATATCTTTGCGAACGCTTGACTTTTAAAGTCTGCTTCTTCAAGAGCCGCTTTGCTTTTCCATCCCCAGCCAACGAAAAGAACGACAATTAAACCGCCGATCGGGAGGAAATAGCTGTCTGTCAGAACATCGACAAAATCAAGGAAGGGCAGACCGGCGATCGTGAAATCACTGAGCGGGCCGCCTTGGCTCAACGCCGAAGGAATCCCCAATAACGTGATCAACCCTCCGACAATAAGCACCGCTTTCTTCCTGGTTAATTTTACTTGCCTTATTGCAAAGGATATGCTGACTTCCGCCAATGAAATGGCCGAGGTCAAACCGGCAATAAAAACAAGGAAGAAGAAAAATACGGCAAAGAATGTCCCGCCTGCTGCCATTTGATTAAACACTTCCGGCAAGACGACGAAGATTAATGTCGGTCCTTGATCCGCATCGGCGCCTATCGTAAATACAGCTGTAAAAATCACCACTGCGACCAAAATCGCGAACAGCGTATCCAAAAGCACGATGCTTGTTGCAGTGCCCGGCAAACGATTGCCTGTTTGTTTTGAAAGATAGCCGCCATAGGTAACCATAATCCCCATCCCCAGGGATAGCGTAAAGAACGCTTGGCCGATAGCCGCCAAATAAAGGGAAGGATCACCTAATGCGCTCCAATCGGGAACGAACAAAAACGACATACCTTCCCCTGCGCCATCCAATGTTAGCCCGTACCCTGCCAAAACCAAAAGAATAACGGCAAGCAAAGGCATGAAAATTTTACTGCTAAGTTCGATCCCTTTTTGAACCCCGAAATACAAAATACCAACAATAATAGCCATTACAATCAATTGCCAAATCACGGGGATAATCGCATCTCCGACGACCCCGCCGAAATAATCTTCAACGCCCCCGGTCTCCACTTGCTGTATACTTCCGGTCAAATAACTGAACATATAATATAAAACCCAACCCGTAATCACGGCATAGAAAGAAACGATTAAAAACGACGTGATAACGCCCAACCAACCGCCAATGACCCATGGTTTAGCGGGCGCGGTTTTGGAAAACGAGCCAACGGCATCAAGTTGCCCCCGTTTTCCAATGGAAAACTCCGCAATCATTGTAGGTAAACCGATGATTAAAATACAGACGAGGTAGACGATTAAAAAAGTAGCGCCTCCGTACTCACCGGCGATGTAGGGGAAACGCCATATGTTTCCCAGACCGACGGCCGAGCCTACAGCGGCCAGCATGAAACCGACACGCGTCGCCCATTGTTCTCTCCCTTGCATCCAAAGACCTCCTCAAAATGAATATTTATAAAATTATAATTAAAATATGTCCAAATGTCAAAAATATGAATGGTTTTTGTTAAGGACTATAGACATTTTTCACATTAGTTTGTTGTTAAATTAATCCATTATCTTGTCTAAATTAATTTAGCAAATTCATTTCCTTAAAGGATTGTGCTTATTTTTAACAACTTTATGATCATGGTACATTTGCTTCGTCCTCCTCATCCGTTGGTTCATCCTCGATTTCGGCATCCGGCGCCTGCATCTCAACTTCTTCTTCATCGCCGCTCGGGGTTATGGCCGGAATAGGCATTCCGCCGCCTTCGCCATAATAATCGGGGACATCTCCGGGCACAAACACCATTCCTACCGGAACAAATGTGGTTGCCGTTTCTTCCTCCGTCCCAAAAGGAATGACGACACGGATATCCATTTCAATGGAAAGGCCGATACGCAGCCACGTGTTATTGATCCCGACATTTTCCACCCGTTCTTCCATATCCACATGGGGATCACCGACGGCAGAAAAACTGACTGGCACTTGTGGCCCAAGCTGCGCAAGCAACGCGTTATTCGTCGCCATTCCGAGCGGAATATTGTAAATCCCGCCGTCTTCCACACGACCAACCCCCGCGTCCTCGATTTCCGCTTCCAATTCACTAGGAAGTTCTCCCTCCGTCATCCCAGACTCCACTTCTTGCAAATAAGAATGGATGAGATCGATCGCATCTTCAAGAACTTGGTTATAGACAGACGCATCAAAAGCCAAAGATGAAATGTCGCCGTCTTCTGTCGTTTCTATCAGCACAAGATCATCCAGGTGTTCCTGATCCGTCAAATCCCGTGACACCGCTTGGTTAATCGCTTGCGTTGAGATCCTCTGCGTTTCGATTGTCGCAATCGTCATTAACGCCGGACGAACATGTTGGTCAATGAAATAAAGCCCTTGTGCCGTTAAAAAAATAAAAATCACAAATGAAATAAGCAAAACATAGCGAAAAGGGAGCGGCCCTCCCTTACGCTGCTGTCTTTGGTTATTCGGTAATTTTAAAGCCATACTTCCCCCTCCCTGCTATATATATATGCAGCGGAGGACGGGTTAACCTTATTTATTGTTTAAGATTATATTACTTTCTTCGATCATACATCCGGAACCAATAGTCATACGGGTTTTTATCATTTTTCGTTCCCTTTTCTTGCCATATAAGTTCCCAGTCATTTTGATCAAACGCGGGGAAAAAACGGTCAACATCAAATGAATCATCAATATAGGTAACGTAAAGCCGATCCGCATACGGAAAAGCTTGCTCGTACACGTTACTCCCGCCGAGAATAACCCACTCTTCATCCAAACGCTCGTTTTCTGCCAGAACCGTTTCAATAGCATGAACCGTTTCGATACCCTCAACTTCAAAGTCTTTTTGCGTCGTTAAAACGATGTTTCGTCGCTCCGGCAACGGTTTCCCAATCGCTTCAAAGGTAGACCTTCCCATCACAATCGTCTTGCCGACTGTATTTTTTTTTAAAAAAGAAAGGTCTGCCGGCAAATGCCAAGGCATTGCATTATTTTTCCCAATTCCACGGTTCCGGTCGTGGGCAACCATCATGGATAGCATTAGAATTCCCCCTCTACACAGCGATTGGTGCACGAATCGCCGAATGTGGTGCGTAATCTTCTAACGTAATATCATCTGTCTCCAAGTCGAAAATAGACCGTGACCCGCCGGCAACAGCAACGGTCGGCAAGGCGCGCGGCTCGCGTGAAAGCTGGGTACACGCCTGCTCGAGATGGTTTTGGTACAGGTGGGCATCTCCCAACGTATGGACGAACGTGCCAAGGGCAAGCCCGCATTCCCTAGCGATTAATTGGGTGAGTAACGCGTAACTCGCGATGTTGAACGGGACGCCTAAAAACATGTCTGCGCTCCGTTGATACAACTGACAGGAAAGTTTCCCGTCTGCCACATAAAATTGAAATAACGTATGGCAAGGAGGGAGAGCCATCGTTGGAACATCTTCGGGATTCCAGGCAGAAACGATCAGACGCCGTGAATCGGGGGTTTTTTTAATCATCTCGATCACATCTGCGAGCTGATCAATCATCTCCCCTCTCGACGTTTTCCAGGCGCGCCATTGACGGCCGTAGATATTGCCAAGGTCCCCATATTTCGCGGCAAATGCATCTTCATTGAGGATGCGTCCTTTAAACGTATCCAGCTCTTTTTCATAGCGCTTGCGGAATTCATCATCCTGCAAAGAACGCCGGCCGAAGTCCGCCATATCCGGCCCTTGGTAATCGTCACTTTTCACATAACGTTGGAACGCCCATTCATTCCAAATATTATTATTATGTTTCAGTAAGTATCGGATATTCGTGTCCCCTTTTATAAACCACAGCAGTTCACTCTTAATTAGCGAAAAGGGAACGCGTTTCGTCGTGATCAGCGGAAAGCCTTCGCTTAAATCGAACCGCATCTGACGGCCGAAAGTCGAGCGCGTGCCTGTGCCTGTCCGATCCATTTTTTGATCTCCGTTTTCAAGAATATCCGTGAGAAGATCAAGGTATTGCTGTTCACTTCGGCTCATCCTATTGCCCTCCTTGGCTGAATGCTTCCGTGCAAAGCACAGAAGCATTCTTTTATTCCTGCATCCTCAATAAAGCTTCACGGCCGCTCATCCCGGCGTGAATGCCCCGGGCTTCAGCTGCAAGCGTTACCGACTCCAAAGGAGCCTCAAGCAGTTGGTCAACCGTTCGGACACCGACCGCGCGGCCGGCGACAATTTCACGGTCAGCCAACTTCTCATTCAGCAATTGAACATCTAAAGCGCCGCACATAATATAGCCGACATCATTGGCCACGGCCATAAAATTCGTTTTCGGCAGTTTCATCGTCACCGCCTGAAAGCCTACACCATCTATATTTACCGGTTCCATCTCCAACATCGCTCAGAACCACCCTTTCCGAATACTCTCTCCAGTGTATGAGCGCATGCCTTTTAACGTAAGGGCGGTTTAATTAAACGTTTATCCCGATGATAAGCGCCCGCTATTCCGGGGATCAGACGTCGGAAATCGGAAAATCATGCTTTTTCCGACCTCTGGCATCTAAAATCTGACTTCTGGCTAAACGGGCGACTAACACCCCGATTCGTTCCGACGCCCAGGACGGGCTAGTGTCGGCGTTGTCACAAGATGTGACGGTTTTAGCCGACTTCCTTATTCAGAGGTAAATCACCTCTGATGGAAGTTTCACTTTATCTATACCGTATCTTCTGTTTTTAATCCCCACGTAATAAGGTCACGGATAAATTCCGGTGTGAAGTAGCGTTTATCTTTGGCGGCGGCAATAGAAGGATACAACGTGCCAAAGGTTAACATATCAGCCGTAGCCACTTCGTAATCTCCGTTTTCATCAATTTCCCGGCCTTTGAAATAAACGCCGTTCACTTGATAGAAGCCTGCCGATGACTTTTCAACATCAACATCCAACCCTGCAAACGCTAAACGGCCAAGTTTATGCCCTCGAAAACCGTAACCTTTTAATGGGAGATGAATCATTTTTTCCGTAAACGATTGGTGGATGGCTTCCGTAAGTTGATGCCCTTTGACGTTGACGACACAAGGATTGACCGGATGGGGGCAAAGGCGATGCAGATCATGCTTTGTGACATTGCCTTCCCGTAACGATGCCAACAGCAGGCCCGAATGGATCATGGCGATATCTGTCCCACACCAACTTCTTAATTGCCGGGCGAGAAACGTCGAGAAAGCGGACGGCTCGGTCCATGAAATGGCGAGCGGTTCTTCCCGATTCGCAACCACTTCATTTAAGTTCCGTTCTGCTTCCGTTTGCAATTCCTGCAATTTTTTTGTGATATGCCCGGCCTTTGGGGCAACCCCTCCCATTGATACGAGCGTCCCGGCGGTCTCGGCCATTTGTTTTTTCCCGGTGTCATACGTAAGCTGTACTTTTCCTACATGCGTGCCTAACTTGCCGGTTTGCGTAATCAGCGTACCGTTAACGACAGGAGCCGGATCTAAACGATGGTGGGTATGGGACCCCAGAATCACATCGATATCATGGGAAGCGGCGATTTGCTCATCACGAAATAACCCCAAGTGGGAAAGGAGCACGACGATATCCGCCTGTTCCCGAATCTTCGGCAATTCTTTGTCCAAAATCATAAGCGGGTCTTGAATATCCCACCCCATTGCATAATAAAAAGGGTAAAAAGATGCCGTTAGCCCAATCATTCCGATGACAAGGCCATTCGATTCCATCGTCATCGCCGGCTTGGCCCATGATGGCAGCTCTCCTTGTTCGTTATATAAGTTGCTTAAAAGAACGTCAAAATTGGCAGGCGAGTACAGATGTTCCAGTGTATGTTTCGCAAACGTGACCCCTTCGTTATTCCCTATCGTTGCATATTGAATGGGAGAGTCATTCATCAAGTCAATATTCCCTCTCCCCAACGTCCCTTCCGTTATTGGATGCACTCGATCGGCATGATCACCGATATCAAAAAACAAAGCATTTTCGCCGCGCGATTGGTGATGCTGTTTTTGTTTTTCCAAATAATGCACGATTTTGGGCCATTGGTTCAGCTGGCTATGCAAATCGTTCGTATGATAAATGTAAAGTTGTTTTTGTTCGGCCATGAATTGCCATCACCGTCCCTTGCAGGCAACCGATTGTTAATTCCCCCAATCGATTCAGCTTCGATTCCACCACCTAAACTCTACAGTAATTTTATCACGGAAAGGCGGATATAGCTAAATAAAATAACCGGAGAGCAACCGTCAATGGATGACGTTTCATCAAATAAATATGGGGGAATCAGTGAATTAAGTTTGGAGACCAAGGCGGAAAGGTGATCGCATCATGGACACGATAATACCGAATCCTATTTCTCAAAAAATAGATGAATTATGGACTGAAGAAATTGTTTTTTTACAGGAGATCAGTCGCTTCCCGAGCGTCAGCGGGAAAGAAAAAGCGTTGCAGGCGTATATAGCAGATTATTTGATTTCAGAACTGAATATGGACGTGGACCGATTTACACCGGATATCAAAGAAATTGCCAATCATCCGGGCTTCTCACCTCCTGAATGGGGGTATGAAGAGAGTGATGTCGTAATTGCCAAACAAGCCGGGCCAACAACTCCAATCGGGAAAAGCCTTATTTTCCAAGGACACGTAGATGTCGTCAGCCCGGAACCCACATCTTTATGGTCCAGTGATCCTTGGGTCCCGATTTTTCGTGACGGAAAAATGTACGGCCGGGGTGTAGCAGATATGAAAGCCGGCATCACCGCTATGATCTTTGCCTACAAAGCGATTATATCTGCAGGGTATAAACCTGGCGCTGATTTTATGATCCAAAGTGTCGTTGATGAGGAGAGGACAGGGAACGGAGCGCTGGCCACTCTGAATAAAGGGTATACAGCCGATGGCGCACTCATCCCAGAGCCTTTCGGTTTAAAAGCAGCGAAAGCCCAAGTTGGAAGCCTCTGGTTTCGAATCAACATCGACACGGCTTTAAAAGACAAAAACATCAATCAAGTTGTGAACGCAGTGGAGAGAAGCCAATTGATCATTTCTGCTTTACAGGAATATGAGAAGCTGATGAATGAGCGTCCGAAGCATGACGCCTTTAAAGATATGCCCCACCCGGTGGATATTAACATCGGGAGATTTCATGCCGGGGATTTCCCTTCCAATGTTCCCGTGAAAGCGGTGATGGAGGGAAGGGTTGGATTATACCCCGGGCAATCGATCAACGCAGTGAAAAAAGAGTTGAGAGAGTGGGTGTTGGAAGCAGCAGACGAGGATCCGTGGCTTTCCAAACAACCGCCGGAAATCACTTTCTTCGGATTTCATGCCGAAGGGGTTGAGATGGATGACCAGTCACCTTTCTTCAAAACACTGGATGATGCTCATGAAACCGTGTTACAGCAACCGGCTGAACGAAACGTTTTATCGTCCACGACCGATGCTCGCTTCTTTAATTTATACTATGATACCCCCGCAACTTGTTACGGCCCGGAAGGCGGCAACTTTCATGAAATCGACGAATGGGTAGATTTGGATAGTGTCAAGCAAGTAACGAAAGTTTATGCCGAATTTTTATCACAATGGTGCGGATTAATTCCGCGACATTCATAGCTCTCCAAAACACTTAAAAACCTCTCGCATCATTGGCGAGAGGTCTTTTATACGGTTGGTCTAGCCTTTTTCCGCTGAAGTTAACATTGATTCTTGCATTGCCCGCTCAAAACACCCGCATTTTTCCTTTATTTTAGAAATATCAGGGAACAACGAAGCGATGATTTCACTTTCCTGAACCATGTTCCTAAAATGCTCGTAAGTGTCCTGATCAATTGTTGTTTCACCAAGTTCCTCACACACCAATTGAATGGCATAGATGCAGTCTATTCTTGAAAAATTATTCATGATCCATCCCCCGCACATTAGTCGTCCTTCCCGCTCCATTAAAAGCCGGTTGCCGTTTAGACGCAAAACAATCGGGTTCATAACAGTGTCCTCAAAAATATAACTTCCCGCTTGGCCGTAAAATGAAACACAACATTGATTAGAAAAATTGGCTTTCGCCAAGCTTTGATGGCGAAAAGCTTTAGTTGCACTTATGCAGGTAAGAAAGTTGGTTTGTACTTTATTACCTTCCAATGAAAGACCCCCCACCCATCGACAACGAGAGGTCTTTTCATCTGTTTTTTGACCGACAAGCACTACGTAAGAAACGAAGAATGATTGCAGGCTCTTCACCAAAATCTATCGTTGATATCAGTAAATAGTTATGGTAATAACACGAGCTAGCGGAGGGAAAACACCTTGCCAAGTGTTTTCCCCTTTCTTCTCGGTCAAGTAGCCCTCCACCATTACGACTCCTACTTGCTACGTCTCACTTTATTCCGGAAAATAGCCAAAAAGGCAAATAACAACGCTATAATTTCTCCGCAAATGCGCCATGATTGATGAACATTTATAGAATTCCTTGTTTAGGATTCCGATTATTTTACACGGATTTCTTCCATACCTTCTTCAGCTTCGTGAACAGGCAATTCAAAAACTTGCTCATGCGAGTATCCATTTGTAATATAAACACGTATATCTTGTCCTGCCTTAAATTCGTGCGAATTTACATGAATGGTAAAGTAACCATCTTCAGAAACCTCTGCCTCCTCTGTTGAGCGATCAGCACTATTCTCTGCATCTGGAAATTCGAACATTATTGTATCACCAGAATTCACCCGTCCATTATAATCTTCCGTGTTTTCATGAATACCTGATAATAGAAGATCTACGTACACTTCATCTGAAATTTCTTCAGGCTTAACCGCAAGTTCTTCATGGTGGGCGCGTCGTTCTTCTTGATTTAAATCAACAATCTCACTGAGTTGAGATTCTGTTTCATTGGTTTGATTTTCAACCTCTTCAACTTCACCTGTTGTTCGGTCAACTTCATAACTCGACATTAATGGAGACCCTATTCTCTCGTCATCAGATTCAGCTGAAAACATGTTTACTTGATATATATCATCATTTTCTTCCACCGAGAACTGGTACACATCCAGAAAATCTGCTATTTCAGGTTTATTTTCATTTATATAATCAATAACATGCGCCTCTGCCTCATCTTCTGTCATTTGTGAATATTCTTCGTTATTTTCATCTGTTTCTTCCTCGTTGTTATTAGAATCATCGTTCTCGCTTTCATTACCATTGTTTTTATCGACGTCGGCAAAATCGTCTGAAGCTCCATTTTCATCTTCACTTACGTCATCATCATTGTCCAGTACATCATCACCAGTCGTTTCCTCTTCATCACCTCCACAAGCAACTAAAAATGCCATACTTAGAAACATCGTGAATGCTGTTTTTGTGAATGTTCTCATTGTGTGCCCCTCTCATCAAATCAAATTACCAGGTTACTCTCTATAATAGCCCTTCGTATTATGGGGTCAGCCAGCCATTTCTTGCTGACCTGTTTTTCATATAATTTCTTGATAAATTAAACCGTTTTCTTCATCTTGGTCATTTAAATTAATAATTTTTAGGCGTTGATCGTTTTGTATATAAATAGATTTATACTCTGGAATACCATCATTTTCATAAAGTATGACTCGGCTCCCTCCTTGGTCATTCTGTATATCAACTTCATCAAATTCCATCCCGATTTCTTCCTCTACAACACTTAGCTCAGACATTTCATCTCGATGATTTTCAAAGAACGGTTGACCACTTTCACCCATGTTTTCATTTTCCTCACTACTGTCATCCTCGACTATATTTTCCGTTTCAACGTTTTCTTCACCATTTTCTGTTATACTGCCTTCATCTACATTGCTACTTTCATTTACATCATCAGCGCTACATGCAACAAGCATTACGACACTAACAATGGCATAATATTTCTTCATAGCAAACACCTCTCATTCAACATTTATTTCCTTCTGCATAATATCAAGATCATGACACTTCCACAAAAAATAAACTTGCTCCCAAAGCCAGTAATACCGACATTCATCGCTACATCAGTGAAACCGGGTCCATCAATGTCGGCTGGACGCGCGATCGGCTGAAAAGAGCATATCAACGTATTCACATGGGGATAAACGAGCAGATGTGCATCCTTAATCCCGCCGATGATAATGTTGAAAAAAAAGCGATTGATTAAGGAAGCACATTCTATTGTAGCCAAACGGTTTCCACGTGAAAAAGGATACTAGTGCAACGTTTCAAAAGTTCCTGCACAAAAACTCCAGCCAAACGATGATCAACCACGGCATCTGAGGACTCAGCATGCTGTTTTTGACACCGATTAGTCCTCAGGTATGTTAGCTGAGGACTCTTAAGATGGTTTTTTGCCCCTACTAGCAGTCCCCAGGTCTGGCATCTGAGGACTCAACATGCTGCTTTTGCCCCCGATCAGTCTTCAGGCGTGATAGTTGAGGACTCAAAACATGGGTTTTTGGCTTTAACAGTCCTCAAATCTGGCAACTGGGGACTCAACATGCTATTTTCATCCCCGATCAGTCCTCAAAGGATCGGTAGATATGTGAAATAGAAGTTTTGGAAAGAATTTTTGATAAAAACCACAATGTACCACATATACAAAAAGCGCTACTCCTGGGTATGATAAAAGGTTTCATTCTACCTCCAATTGAACCTTTCAACGCACCCGAATCAGTGTTTTCTACCGCTTCGGGGACGTTGGATCTTTCAATGTACCTCATATCAGCAATTTCTGCAAATTCGGGGAACATTGTAGCCCTTAAAAAGGCCGTAACCACTGCTCGGAGGTGCGATGAGTGTTAATCCGCCTTATCATATCCAGAATGAATGTCTTCAATCCGATCACCATTAATGATACGGATCGGGCGCATCGCTTCATTTACCCTGCGAAAACAATTAAAAACCTCTCGCCCATAAAAGCGAGAGGTTTTTAATGTGTTTCTTAACCGATCGAACCTTCCATTTCGAAGCGAATCAAACGGTTCATTTCGACGGCGTATTCCATCGGCAGTTCTTTTGTAAACGGCTCGATGAAGCCCATGACAATCATTTCCGTTGCTTCTTCCTCACTCAAGCCACGGCTCATCAAGTAGAAGAGTTGTTCTTCGGAAACCTTGGATACTTTTGCTTCGTGTTCAAGTGTGATGTCATCGTTTAAGATTTCATTGTAAGGAATCGTATCGGAAGTAGAATCTTTATCCATGATCAATGTGTCGCATTCGATATTTGACTTCGATCCGCGCCCTTTACGTCCAAAATGGGACAACCCGCGGTATGATACTTTGCCGCCATGTTTGGAAATGGACTTGGATACGAGTGTCGATGAACAGTTCGGTGCCAAATGGTACACTTTGGCGCCTGCATCTTGAAGTTGATTTTTACCGGCAATCGCGATGGACAACACATTGCCACGTGCGCCTTCGCCTTTCATAATCACGGACGGATATTTCATCGTGAGCTTGGATCCGATATTTCCATCGACCCATTCCATTGTCGCGTTTTCATCCGCGGTGGCACGCTTCGTTACAAGGTTATAAACGTTCGGTGCCCAATTCTGGATCGTTGTGTAACGGCAATAAGCATCTTTTTTCACGATGATTTCAACAACCGCACTGTGAAGGGAATCCGTTGAAAAAACAGGTGCAGTGCAACCTTCAACGTAATGCACGGAACTTCCCTCGTCGGCAATGATCAACGTACGCTCAAATTGGCCCATATTTTCAGAGTTAATTCGGAAGTACGCTTGCAGCGGAGAATCTGCTTTCACGCCTTTTGGCATGTAGATAAACGATCCGCCGGACCAAACCGCTGAATTTAGCGCCGAAAATTTATTATCACTCGGAGGGATGACTGTTCCAAAGTGTTTGCGGAAAAGATCTTCGTTCTCTTTTAACGCCGTGTCTGTGTCTTTAAAAATAATCCCTTGTTCTTCAAGGTCTTCTTGCATGTTATGATAAACAACTTCGGATTCATATTGGGCGGACACACCGGCCAAATATTTTTGTTCAGCTTCCGGAATGCCTAATTTATCGAAGGTGTTTTTAATCTCTTCCGGAACTTCATCCCAAGATTTTTCCGTGCGTTCCGATGGCTTTACGTAATACGTAATGTCATCGAAGTCCAATTCTGAGAGATCACCGCCCCATTGAGGCATCGGCTTTTTGTAAAACACCTCTAATGCTTTCAAACGATAATCCAGCATCCACTGCGGCTCTTCTTTCATCTCGGAGATTTCCCTTACAATATCTTCAGTCAGGCCACGTTCTGAACGGAATACGGAAACATCCTTATCGTGAAAACCATACTGGTATTCTTCTAGTTCAGGCATTTTTTTTGCCATGTGAATGACCTCCTTTTAATAGTGCAGGATGAAACATCCTTGCCCAAATCATTCTTCATCTAACCCTTTTTCCATTGCTTTCCAGGCTAATGTTGCACATTTAATACGGGCAGGAAATTTTGTAACGCCTTGCAACGCTTCAATATCGCCAAGTTCATATTTTTCGTCATCATAATCTTCCCCCTGAACCATTTCCGAAAAAATATCGGATAGCTCCAGCGCCTCGGCAACCGTCTTGCCTTTAACTGTCTCGGTCATCATCGATGCTGACGAAAGACTGATGGAACACCCTTCACCGGTGAATTTTGCATCATGCACAACACCGTCATCCACTTTCAGGTGAAGTTGTATTTTATCTCCACAGGAAGGGTTATTCATATTGACCGTCAGCGCATCGGCATCCATTTCACCACGATTGCGCGGATTTTTATAATGATCCATGATCACCTGTCGATACAGCGCATCAAGATTATTATTCTGCATAGACATCGCCGAAATACTCCTTTGTCGTAACGAGCGCGTCTACGAGCGCGTCTACATCTGCTTCTGTGTTATAAAGATAAAAACTTGCCCTAGCTGTCGCGGCAACATCCAGCCAGTTCATGAGAGGTCGTGCACAATGATGGCCGGCGCGTATAGCTACGCCTTTCGTATCGAGAACCGTGGCCGTGTCATGAGGATGAACGCCATGGATGTTGAAGGTGATAATCCCTGCCCGTTCATTCGCCGGCGGACCGTAAACCTCAATATCATCATGGTGGCCGAGCTGATCCATCGCATAGCTGGCCAGCTGCTGTTCATGGTTTTTTATAGTTTCTAAGCCTATATCGTTTAGAAAATCAATAGCTGCATTTAGTCCAATCGCTCCGGCAATGATCGGAGTGCCTCCCTCAAATTTATGAGGGACTTCCTTCCATGTTGCATCATAAAGGCCGACTTCGTCAATCATTTCTCCGCCAAATTCAAACGGCTCCATGTCTTCCAGCAACGCTTTTTTTCCATATAAAACGCCTATGCCGGTCGGTCCACACATTTTATGAGCGGAAAATGCGAAAAAATCGCAGTCAAGGTCTTGAACATCCACAGGGGTGTGTGGGGTGCTTTGCGCACCATCAACGACCATGATCGCTTGATTTTCATGGGCTATTTTCGTTACTTCTTTGATCGGGTTCATCGTCCCGAGGACATTGGACACGTGCACCATCGCGACGATTTTCGTGCGCTCGCTGATGGCGGAACGCGCCGCCTCTACGGAAACAGTGCCATCCGGTTGCAACGGAATGTATTTCAACTCGGCTCCGGTTGCCTTCGCGACCTGCTGCCATGGAATTAAATTGCTATGGTGTTCCATAGGGGTAAGAACGATTTCATCCCCTTCTTGCAAGTTGGCTCGCCCGTAGCTTGCGGCAACGGTATTGATCGCGGTCGTCGTCCCGCGCGTAAATACGATTTCTTCTCTCCGGCCGGCATTGATAAACATTTGGACTTTGTCACGGGCGCCTTCGTAACCGTCGGTCGCCACCGAGCTGAGCGTGTGCACACCTCGGTGGACATTCGAGTTGTAACGGCGGTAATAATCTTCCATCGCTTCAATGACCGTTCTCGGTTTTTGGGATGTAGCCGCATTGTCCAGATAAACCAATGGGCTGCCATTTATCTCTTGGTCCAAAATCGGAAACTGTTCACGCACATCTTGTACGTTCAACATTAATAAACTTTCCCTTCAATGACTTCCGAAAGCCGTGTTTTAACAGCTTCAATTGGCAGCGCACCGACAACCGGTTCCAAAAATCCGTGAATAATTAACCGTTCGGCCTCTGTCTGGGAAAGCCCACGGCTCTTCATGTAGAACATTTGGATCGGGTCAATTTTTCCGACAGAAGCCGCGTGACCGGCGGTTACTTCATCTTCATCAATTAACAAAATCGGGTTGGCGTCTCCGCGCGCTTTCGGCGAAAGCATGAGCACGCGGCCCGTTTGTTCACTATGGGAATTCGTGCCGCCTTTTTCGATTTTGTTAATCCCGTTGAATATCGAGGTCGAGTTATCTTTCATAACCCCGTGGGTAAGGATATAACCTTCGGTTTGTTTCCCGTGCGCCACGACGTCACTCGTAAAGTTTTGCGTTTGGTCTCCACGGCCGACATGGACGGTTTTTGTATCACCGTATGAACCGTCTCCCATAAGATACGTGGTATTCTCGGAAATGGTATTGCCTTCGTTCATTTGGCCGAGCGCCCATTCAATCCGAGCGTCCTTATCCAATGTTGCACGTCGAATGACATACGTAGTTGCGCCGCTTTCGAGATTATCGACCGCTCCGTATTTAATTTTCGACCCTTGAGCCCCATACACTTCCGATACAATGTTGACATTGGCTTGGTCTTCGGTAAACGATGCGTAGTTTTCCAAGTACGTCAGGCTGCTGTTCGCTTCAACGACCATTAGCACGTGGTTAAAAAGGCCTGTTTTCACATCGTCTTGCCAAAAGATTGTTTGGATCGGGGTTTGAAGTTCCACGTTTTTCGGCACGTAAATGAAAACCCCGCCGTTCATCAACGCTGTATTTAGCGCCGTCAAACGGTTTTCGTTTGTTGTTACGGCACCGCTCATCAAGTATTTCTCAACGAGGTCGCCGTGCTCTTGAACGGCCGTTTCGATATCCGTAAAAATAACCCCGTTATCGACGAGCTCTTGTTCAACCTTATTAAACGCCGTTTTTCCGTCCCGCTGAACGATTAGATTTTGCACATCTTTTTCTTCTCCCGCCAGACGGGTCACTTCTTCAGGGAGATCGGAAAAACGTTGACTTTCCGGTTCGGGGGCTTCGATCTTTTCAAAGTCGGTAAACTTCCATCTTTTTAAACTCGTTTTATCAGGGTCCGGCATGGGCAGGTCCTCTGCCTCAGCCAATGCTTTTACCCTTTTATCCGCTAACCAAGCGGGTTCTCCTCTTTTTTCCGACCACTGTTTAACGGTTTCACTGTCAAACGTCCATTTTGTTTCAACAGCCATCGTCTGTCACCTCCTACCTTTACGCTTCCTGGCTTTGCCCTACACGCTCATCTTCAATGCCGAGTTCTTCCTTGATCCAGTCGTAGCCTTCATTTTCTAGGCGCTGGGCAAGTGTTGCATCCCCCGACTTAACAATGCGTCCTTGCATGATAACGTGTACGTAATCCGGTTCAATATAGTTAAGCAAACGCTGATAGTGGGTAATGATTAAGCAACCGAAATTATCCGAACGCATGCTGTTTACGCCTTTCGAAACAACCTTCAAAGCGTCAATGTCAAGACCGGAGTCCACTTCGTCCAGAATCGCGATTTTTGGCTCCAACATAAGAAGCTGCAAAATTTCATTCCGCTTTTTCTCCCCGCCGGAGAAGCCTTCGTTTAAATAACGGGTCGAGAAGGATTCATCCATATCGAGCGTTTCCATTTGTTTATCCATTTTTTTAATAAATTTCATCAATGGAATTTGATCGCCTTCTTCACGATTCGCATTAATCGATGTACGTAGAAAATCGGATGTTGTGACACCTGTCACTTCACTTGGGTATTGCATGGCGAGGAACATACCGGCTCGCGCGCGCTCGTCCACTTCCATTTCAAGGACGTCTTCGCCATCGAGTTCGACACTTCCCTGTGTGATTTCATAGCTTGGATGGCCCATGATAGCCGAAGCAAGAGTTGATTTCCCCGTACCGTTCGGGCCCATAATGGCATGAATTTCACCGCCATTTATTTCTAAATCGAAACCTTTAATGATTTCAGTTCCTTCAATTTCAACGTGTAAATCTTTAATTTTCAACGTTGATCCAGCCATTCTAAAACCTCCGTTTATCATACTGCAACGAATGCCGTTGCGAATGTTTCTCAATCTATCATCATTATTAGTTTATAACAAATTCAATCTTCGTTCAAGGGATTAGCGCTATGTCTTCGTCAGATCACCTCTCCTTTCTTTAAGGCAAAATGCTTTAAAATAAAGCGACGCCAGACACATGATTAGACTGTCGTTTTCCTAGTATGAAGGTTTTTTCGATACGTTTCAAACGATAACCACTGAAATGGCAAAAAAATAAAACGTCCGACCCATAGGCAACCAGACGTGCTTTCTGATTCTCATTCATTATCAATTGTCCGTATCAAGAACCGGTGTCAAACGTGTCGACGGCGTCACGCACCACTGTGACCGCTTGGCTTAAAGCGGCATCTCCCCGAAAAGAAACCGCCACCGCAACAGCTTCCATGATTTCCTCTTCACTACAATCCTCATCGATACAGTTCTTCGTATGGTTAATGATCGAATATTCTTCGTTCATACAAACACTAATCGAAAGCGCAATGAGATATTTGTCTTTTGCTTTTAATTCCCCTTCCGCAAAACACGCGTCTGTAAACGCATTGAATTTTCGTGTAAGTTTCGGCAATTGCCCCGATAAATAGTTCATCCCATCTTTATATTCCTGCAAAGCTTCCTCAATGAATGAGTCTCCTTGTGCCATCTGCTCATCTCCCTTTTGCGAAAGTCGTTCCGCTTAGGATGTGCAGGAAAAGGAAAAAAATACATTTTAAAAAAAGCGCCTCCCTCAATGAGATACTCCTTTGAGGGGGCGCTTTAAACAATTATTCTTCAACGGGAACGACTGCTCCATCATACTCTTCTTCCATATAATCCTGAACTTCCGGCGATTGTAAAACGTCCATGAGGGTGGCGATGTCTTCATCGTCTTCATCCTCGCTATTTACCACAACGACATTTACATACGGGTTATCGGCATCCGCTGATTCTGATGCGATCGAATCTTCAAGGGGTAACAAGTCATGGTCGATGGCAAAGTTGGAATTAATCAAAACTGCGTCTCCTTCCCCATTTTCATAAGCCTGCGGTAACAAAGCCGGTTCATACTGCGCCTCGAACTCGAAGTCATGGGGGTTTTCTTCAATATCGTCCAACGTCGCTTCGACCCCTTCCCCTTCCGCCAATTCGATCAAGCCTTCCTCTTCGAACATCGTCAAGACACGGCCATGATCCGCAACGGAATCACTCATAAGGATGGTCGCGCCTTCCGGCAATTCATCGAGACTGTCGTAATCTTGGCTGTATACGCCGATCGGCTCGATATGAACACCGCCAACATCAACGAAATCAAACCCGAACTCGTCAATGTGATCTTCAAGAAACGGGATATGTTGATAAAAATTAGCATCTAAATCACCGTTATCCAACGCTTCGTTAGGAATGACATAATCATTGAACGTTTCGATTTGCATATCAACCCCCTCTTCTTCGAGAAGGTCTTCCGCAAACTCAAGAATTTCAGCGTGAGGGACGTTTGTGGCACCAACGACTAATTCAGATGGTTCTTCATCATCCGCGGCTTCGGTGTTTTCACCTTCTTCCGCTTCATCGCCGTCTTCCTCATCTGCCCCGCAGGCGACAAGGGCGGTTGTCAATGTTCCTAAAGCAATCAGTTTATAAAACTTATTCAATTTGATTCTCCCCTTTTGTTATCTTTTATCAATTTTACGCGTGACGACATCCCCGATGCCTTGAATAATAAAAACGATGACTGAGATGATGATCGTCGCAACGATCGTCACATCCGTGCTATTGCGCTGAAAACCGTCACGAAACGCCAGATCCCCTAAACCACCGGCGCCGATGACACCAGCCATCGCCGTATAGCTGACGAGCAATATCGCGGTGACCGTAACGCCGGACACGAGCGCAGGCAACGATTCCGGAATAAACACTTTGAAGATGATTTGCCTTTGGTTCGCGCCCATCGATCTGGCCGCCTCCACGACACCTTTATCCACCTCACGCAAACCGATTTCCACTAGGCGGGCATAAAAGGCCGCGGAACCGATCACGAGTGCTGGTAAAGCAGCGTTCGGTCCAAGCATTGTTCCCATCACCACATTCGTAAACGGAATGAGCAAAATAATTAAAATGATGAATGGCACGGAACGGAAAATATTCACAAATCCAGTAGTGACAATGTTTACAGTGTTATTTTCCCAAAGTTGTCCTTTTGAAGATAAGAAAAGAATGAGCCCGAGTATAATGCCAAGGAAAAAAGTAAACACGATCGCGATCCCACTCATATAGAGGGTCTCCCACGTGGCTTCCAGCATGTTTCCCCAATCAACGTTTTCAAGCATCGGCAATCACCTCTGCTTCCACCCGGTGGCCGTGAAGAAATTGAATAGCTTCTTTCAGTTGCGCTTCATCCCCTTCGATGGAAACGTACAAACTGCCATAACTCCCGTGTTGTGTTTTGGCAATATTTCCTTGCAAAATATTCACCGTTACGCCAAACGAGCGGATCAATTCGGATACGACCGGTTTTTCTGCATCGTTCCCGACAAACGTCAAGCGAATGACGGTACCCTTTTCCCGCTTGAGCTGCTCTTCAATGGCTTCATTGGAATCTTCCGGGTCGGTGACTTGTTTCACGAATGTTTTCGTAATCTCTTGTTGAGGATGCCGAAAGACATCCAATACATTGCCTAGCTCAACAATCCTGCCACCCTCCATAACAGCAACACGCGAACAAATTTTTTGAACCACTTGCATTTCATGGGTGATGATGACAATCGTGAGCCCTAATTTTTGATTAATATCGTGGAGCAAATCGAGAATCGCTCCGGTCGTTCGCGGATCAAGTGCGGAAGTCGCCTCATCACACAAAAGCACTTTCGGCTCATTGGCGAGTGCTCGGGCGATACCGACCCGTTGTTTCTGCCCGCCGCTCAGTTGCGAAGGATAAGATGCTTCCCGTCCTTTTAAACCAACGAGTTCGATCAACTCTTCCACACGCTCGTAGCGTTTTGATTTTGAAACACCGGCAACTTCAAGGGGGAAAGCAATGTTTTCACGAACGGTTCGAGACCACAAGAGGTTAAAATGTTGAAAGATCATGCTGATTTCTTGTCTTGCGCCCCTCAAGTCCCGATTGGATAGATGCAACATTTCACGATCTGCAATTTTTAAAGTGCCGTTCGTGGGCGTTTCCAGTCGATTAAAGAGACGTACGAGTGTGCTTTTCCCTGCACCGCTGTAACCAACAATTCCGAAAACCTCTCCCTTTTCAATATCCAGATTAATCTCTTTTACCGCTTCGATGGATTGTCCTTTTAATTGAAACGTTTTCGAGACGTTATTCAGATGTATCAGCGAATGAACCTCCTTTCTTTTTATCTCTACTATCCTGATAAGTTCAGTATTTTTTCATCAAAAAAATAAACCTTTTGCCCTACGATGAGCAGAAAGGTTACGCATCATTTCTGTCTCATCTTCCAAGGATGAACACCTTGCAGGAATTGGCACCTTTGTAATCGCCATTACCGGTTGCCGGGCTTCATCGGGCCAGTCCCTCCACCTCTCCAGATAAGAATAGCAGTCTATGAATGCATTTATTTTAGCACCGGCTTTACAGGCTGTCAACGACTGTGGTTTCCCGCATTAGTTCAATATTTTGTAACATTAAACACTTGCCATGCGTCTAAGTTAGAAAAGATACACAAAGGGGAGGGGCATTATCGGTAGCCGAATCTTTTATTATTCATTGATTTTTCTTGTAGTGATCGTAACCGCGGGATGCAATGATGATGAAACGGCTCAACAGGAGCGAGCGGACACGCATAGTGATGATGAAGCCGAAATTGCAGTGGAAGAAGCAGACGACGCGGGAGATTCCGAAGGCGAGGTTGCAACGAGTGATGAAGAAACGGGCGACGGCTCGGAAGATATAACAGACGTTGATATGTCCGACCAAATGATTATTTACAATGGAGACATCGCTATTGAAGTGGATGAATTCAATGAGGCCCAACGTCAAATTGAAGAGCACGTGGAACACATGGACGGCTACGTCGTTGAATCTACTGTCCATGACCATGATAATGAAAATCAGAGTGGGACGTTTTCCGTACGGATTCCTCAAGAAAACTTCACTCCATTTCTGGATGAATTGGAAGCCATGGGGACAGAAGTGTTGGAACGTTCCACTTACGGAGATGATGTCACAGAAGAATATGTTGACTTGGAATCACGCCTCCAATCCCAGGAAACTGTGGAAGAGCGTCTACTGACGTTTATGGAAGAGGCAGAAAACACGGAAGATCTCCTTGATATTTCCGATGACCTGGCTACCACCCAAGAAGAAATCGAACAAATCGAGGGGCGCATGAATTATTTGGAAAATAACGTCGCCTATTCTACGGTGAACATTGACATGCAAGAGATGGCTGCATCCACCTTACAAGACCGACAATCATTGAATACATGGGGGCAAGCAACCAGCCTTTTCACGGATACAATCAATGTGCTGGTTTCCTTTTTTTCCGGTTTGGTCGTAGTCATGATCGGTTTATCCCCTGTACTGGTACCTTTACTGATAATAGCAGCAGCGGTCGTGTTTTTCCTGAAAAAGAAATAGAAGGCGCCGTCGGGGAAACGAATTTCTGGCGCGCCTCCTTTATTTGGCACCACACGAAAAACTATTATTATCAAAATTGCCACGTTACAATAAGATGTAGAAAAGTCATCGAGAGGAGTTTTGCACGATGTACGAGCAGCTATCATCTTTGCGTGAAGAGGCACAGGCCGAATGGTTAACGACGACGCTCGTCTCCATGGATAGCACGAACGGAGGCATGGGGGAAATCGAAATACCCAATTATATACATAAGCTTATTCGTTCGTTCCCATACTTCCAAAAACACCCGGAACACGTCTGGCTACAAACGATTCCAAATGATGAACGCAGAAATGTTTTCGCTTTTTTGCCGGGGACGGCGCATGCAAAAGATACGATTATTTATCACGCCCATTATGACACGGTGGGCATTGAAGATTACGGCTCTTTAAGTGCGCAAGCATTCGATCCGAAGGCATTGCTCGCCTATTTTTCCGAAGAAACAAATAATACAGAAATACGGGAAGATGCCGCATCCGGCGAGTGGTTGTTCGGGCGAGGCGCGACGGACATGAAAAGCGGAATTGCCGTTCATCTCGTAAACCTGCTTCGATACGCGGAAGACGAGCGTCCATACGGCAATATACTCCTGCTCATCAGCGCTGACGAAGAAAGCGAGCACGCGGGCATGACGGCAGCCGTTACAGAGCTTCGACATCTACAAACAGAAAAAGGGCTCCGCTACATCGCTGCCATCAACGACGATTATATCGCCCCAGAATATGAGGGGGATAATACACGTTACATGTACACGGGCGCGTGTGGAAAAATCCTGCCTTGTTTTTATATCGCCGGTAAAGAAAGCCACGTCGGTGATACGCTGACGGGATTGAATCCGACATCACTCGCTTCTCAACTCAATCTCGAGCTTCATAATAATATCCGGATCACTGAGCACCTTGACGATGAATTTATTTTACCGCCAACGTGCTTGTATCAACGTGATAACAAGCAAACGTACGACGTACAAACGGCAACGAGCGCTTACATGTATTTTAATTTTTGCCTATATGAACGCAACGTAGATGAAGCAACTGTTGAATTATTACACATCGCAAGAACTTCGGCAGAAATGGTAAGGGTTGCGTATGAAGGACGCTATCTCGATTATATGAAACGGATGGGTCGCGAGCCGAAAACACTCGATTGGTCGATCGAAGTCATTACATTCCATGATTTTAAAAAATATTTGCGGGCGATGAACGCGCCGGTTACTGATGTAATGGAACAGACATCGCAAACGTTCGCGCATCTCGATGTCCGCGAGCGCTTTTTCAAGATCGCGGAAGCTTTGCAAGCACTGGATCCGGCGCGGAAACCAAGGGTGGTTCTTTTCTTCGCACCGCCGTTTCTCCCTCATAATCACTTGGAAGAAGGCAATCAACATCATGCACGCGTATTGGAAGCGCTCAGCGATACACTCGACGCATCTGCAAAAGCAAGCGGCGAAAACTATCGAATACGTCGATTTTTTCCTTTTATCTCCGACAGTAGCTACCTCGCTATCCATGAAAGCGACGACGAGCTAGCGGCACTTATTGATAACTTCCCGCGTTGGGACGAGGATTATGGAATCCCCGTCGATGAAATACGCAAACTGAACATCCCCGCGCTCAACATGGGCGTCTATGGCAAAGACGCCCATCAATGGAGCGAGCGTCTTTATAAACCATTTAGCTTCCAGGTGCTGCCCGGGTTAATTCGAGATGTGACCGCGCGGCTATTTGACAATTCTTTTGAATCACAGGGGTGAGCGTGTGTGGCCGGTTTATATTGCAATTATTGCGAGGAAAAAATTCCATATCGAACACGGGCCAAAAAACGATTTAAAGACACCAAGCTCATTTGCCCCCACTGTTATCGGGAAAATGAGCTTGACAAAGCACTGGTTAACTTGAGTCGGTTGATATTTTATGTGACGGTAAGTTTTTCACTTGCTATGCTTGTTTATGGCTTTTCCAATAATTTACTATCAGAACCGCTGTTCACCTTTTATCTGGGCTTGATCCCGGCATTCATTTATCCGTTGCTAACAATGTTCCTCATTCGCGTGGACCCGGAGTGAATTTTTCTAAATGGCTGATAAACCGTTTGTTTTGGCTGATATATTGCAAAATTCCGCTGATATCGATGCGTTTTCGGCTGATAAAGATGTCAGACGGTTTGAACCTCTCCACCTAAATCAAAGATTTTGATGGAGCATCCCTTATCTTAAATACAGCTCAATATCTCGCATTGTCATTCCCTTCGAGAAGACCTACGCCAGATTTAAGCTAATGAATGAAGACAAGTTCCGAAATGTCCTTATTCGCAGCATAGAAACTTTTGTCTATAATGCGAACCTCGTTATTTCTAACAAGGATTTTAAACGCCGGATATTTTACATGTCGAACGCTTTTTTCGACACAACCTCATATATCCAATTATCAAAGAGCGAATATAAAGTCCATGCCTCTTGTTGGGCGTTGCTTTATACGATAAATTCATTATATCAAACGTTTGTTCCTAAATCTAGTCTTTTTAGAAATCTTTTTTATTACGAACAAGAAACTAAAAAAGAGCGCCTAACCCCCACTAAATCGTAGATTTTGAAGGGGAATGATGTTGTTCAAGAGCGGGAGCATTCAAACCTTTAAGTGAATACGATTCCCGGAAGGATCCATCGTGACAAAAACGCCGTTTTCTTTTGCCACAGTGACACCGGTCTTCTCAACATTCGCCACGACGCGTTCCCTCGTTGCTTCATTCGGCAAATTTATTGTAAAAAATTTCAAGCCGGAACTATGATCCGGTGGCGCGGGCGCGCCAACACCAGCCCAAGTATTCAAGCCAATATGGTGATGGTAGTGGCCACTGGAGATGAAAAGGGCTTGATCTCCCAGTTTGGAAACGACGTCAAAACCAAGCCCTTCGGTGTAAAATATCATCGTCTCTTGCAGATCCGCGACGTGTAAATGGATATGGCCCATAACAGTGCCGGCAGGCAGCCCTTCCCATGACTCCCCTTCTTTCTTTTCGGAAAGAATACCCGGGACATTCAGCGGATCAACGGCCATCGCGACTTGCCCATTTTCCCATTCCCATGTCGATGAATCGCGGTCTGCATAAATTTCGATCCCATTGCCATCCGGATCCGATAAATAAAGGGATTCACTGACCCAATGGTCCGAGGATCCAACACGGACGCCTTTTTCGATAAAATAGTTAATGATATTCGCTAAATCGGCACGCCGAGGTAAAAGTAATGCAAAGTGATACAACCCTGTCGTTCTGCTCGGCTCTGGCACGGCTTCTTCAAGTTGTTCGATGGACACGAGACTGGTTTTTCCATCAGCCGTTAACTGAGCGGTTGTTTTTGTTTGTACCAGGATTTTAAAGCCGATGATTTCTTTATAAAATTGGATGGAACGTGCCAAATTTTCAACTTTAATGGTCACATGCTCAACAAACGTCGTTGGTTTACGATGAAAATTCATGTTCATTTCTCCTTGTGGTCATCGTCCGACTTTTACGACTTCCTGCCCCACCATATCCATATCCCCCTAAGAAGGACAAAGCTCATGTGTCATCGCCCCCGAAAGGAACGGACGGGGATACTTGGCTTCCCTTGTTCCTTTCGGAGCAGCTTGACCTCTGTTTAAGGGATTACTTGACTTCCCTTGTTCCTCTCGGAGCAGTTTAACCTCCGCTTGAAGGATTACTTTGTCTTTCTTGTTCCTCTCGGAACAGCTCGACCTCTGTTTAAGGGATTACTTGACTTCCCTTGTTCCTCTCGGAGCAGTTTAACCTCCGCTTGAAGGATTACTTTGTCTTTCTTGTTCCTCTCGGAACAGCTCGACCTCTGTTTGAGGGATTACTTGGCTTCCCTTGTTCCTCTCAGAGCAGTTTGACCTTCGTTTGAGGGATTACTTTGTCTTTCTTGTTTCTTCAGAGCAGTTCGTTTTCCGTCCGAGGGGTAAAGACCCTTCAATTATCCCTGCCAACGAGAAATGCTTCCGCTAAAGAGCACTGCCTTCGCGGAAGCATTTTCATGTTTTTAACTCAACTTTCGGAGCTAAAAATCACAGGTAAACCCTTGTGAAATCAGGATTTTCAGCAGATTTTTTATCCGAAAAAAGCAAAAAACACCCTGTTCTTTGGTAAAATAAAGGTACAACCACCAAAACCAAAGAAAGGATGTTTTCTGTGGCTTCCATGGTACCAGATTCCTATCAAAATGACCAACAACAATCTCGGGTGATGCGCTTTTTCAAACAGGCCAAAGTTGGTACGTTTTTGCATCAATCCAATATTCATAAAGAAAAAGGGTTAACTGCGCTCGTGCTTGTGCAATTTATCTTTTCTCTCGTTCTTCAAGGGAAAAATCTTTACCGGACGCTTGAATCTGACCGTCTCCCTGATGCACCGGAAAAGGATGCGGTGTACGATTTGATGAAACGCTCAACGTACAACTGGCGGAAATTTCTCGTCTTGGTTAGCGCTCATCTCATTGAGACCTACCTCCGACCGTTAACCAATCGCGATGGTGTGTTAATCGTCGATGACTCGAGCTATGACCGTAATCGAAGTAAAGCCGTCGAACTTCTCGCGCGTGTTAAAGATCATACCACAGGCGCCTACTTTAAAGGCTTTCGGATGCTCACGCTCGGCTGGTCAGATGGCACAACATTTCTGCCTCTGGCCTTTTCACTACTCAGTTCGAGAAATGTAAAAAACCGTTTCCAGGAGGTAAATCCGAACATCGACAAACGAACGGTGGGTTATCGCCGCCGACAAGAAGCGCTACAAAAAGGAACGGAAACGTTGTTCACTTTGCTGGATGACATCAACCCTGTGAAGCTTGGCGCTAAAACACTCCTTTTCGATAGTTGGTTTGCATACCCTTCAATCATCAAACGAGTGGTCACCGAGTATCCCCTGGATGTTGTGTGTATGATCAAGCGATCCCCCAAGATTCACTATACCTACGAAGGGGAATCCTATACGTTGAACCAGCTTTACCAAAACGTGCGCAAGAAACGAGGCCGGGCAAAAATCCTTGCTTCCATTCTTGTTGGTCTAGGTTCGGATGAAAATGGGCAAGAGATTCAAGCTCGCATCATTTTTGTTCGTGATCGTAACCGTTCGAAACAGTGGTTAGCCATTCTCACGACGAACCTGGATCATACCGAAGAAGATGCTGTCCGCATTTATGGCAAGCGTTGGGCCATTGAATGTTTTTTCAAAGTGACCAAGTCTCATTTGCGATTGGCTAAGGAATTCCAATGCCGCAGTTATGATGCGCTAACTGCGCACACATCAATCGTTTTCCTCCGCTACATGATGCTCGCTGTGAGCTCGCGGGAGGAAGAAGATCCTCGCACGATTGGTCAGCTGTTTTTCATGTGTTGTGATGAGATAGAGGATCTTCGATTTTCTGAAGCACTCTTGATGATCCTTGACGTGTTAGGGTCGATGCTCGCGGAAGAACACTTGCTCACGGACGAGCAAATTCAGCCGTTTTTGGATCGCTTGCTTGATAACTTGCCGGAATTTTTGCGAAAACCGTTACTTTCTCGAGGGTGAATTAGTCTTAAATCCCTTTATATCAGTGGTTTACGAGTGTTAGTCATGTCCGAAAGTTGAGTTTTTATTCTTCACCAACCATGTCATCGTACGCTTCGGCGCTCATCAATTCATCTAATTCAGCCTTATCGGAAAGCTCGACGACGACCATCCAAGCTTTGTCGTAGGGGGATTCATTGACGAATTCCGGAGAATCTTCAAGTTCTTCGTTGATCTCCACCACTTTGCCGCTTACCGGCGCGTAAAGTTCGGAAACGGTTTTTACCGATTCCACACTGCCAAATGGTTCATTCACTTCAATTTCATCACCCACCTCCGGAAGCTCAACGAATACGATGTCGCCAAGTTCATCTTGCGCGAAGGATGTAATTCCGATTCGGACGTTATCCCCTTCTTCTTTCACCCATTCATGTTCTTCCGAATACTTTAATTCTTTTGGTGAAGCCATGATATTTCCTCCTTATTTATTGATTTTTCCAGTTAGCGAGGAACTCAGATTCCTTAAACCCGAGCGTGACTGTTTGTCCATCGGTCACAATCGGCCGTTTAATAAGCATGCCGTCCGATGATAGCCAGTCAATGATAGTCTCTTCATCCGCATCCGGAAGCTTGTCCTTCAAGCCCATCTCGCGATATTTTTTCCCGCTCGTGTTAAAAAACTTCTTCCATTCCAATCCGCTCTTTTCCTTTAGGTCCCGGATTTCCTCACGTGTCGGCGGTTCTTTTACAATATGTCTTTCGTCATACGAAATGTTTTCGGCATCCAGCCACTTCTTTGCTTTTTGGCATGTGCCGCACGGTGGGTAACTAAAAACGGTAAGCAAATCTTAACCTCCTTTATGTACCGTAACGATTCATCTTCATTATACGATATTTTTGCAAACGTTTATACTCTGAAGGTTAAAAAATTCCCCGTTTTGTCGAACAAATATATTATAATGAATGCACCCATAGACAAAAGGAGTTTTCTACCATGGTTGCAAGAGCGTTATCCATTATGCAGGCGAGCTGGCAATTGCTTCGATTCGTGGCCGTTGCCTCTTCCAGTTTTGCAACGATTCTTTCTACCTTGCTGCCGCTTATTTTACATTATTCCATATCTGCCGATTTTATCATTTCGCTTTTTTTGTTGCTAATCAGCGGAGCACTTCTTATCCATGGGGTGCTCACCCATATATTAAATGATGTTACCGACTATAAATCAGGAACAGATGCACACAGCCCGGCAATCCTTTCAGGCGGCAGCCGCGTATCGCAAGATGGGCATATCACCATCATTACCCTCGAAAAACTTGGCAAACAACTCATATTAGCCATTGTATTTACAAGTATCGCGCTCGCTTTCCTCGGTCTCCATGAGCTCTCCATCCTGCTATTGATCGGTGTATGGGCCGCAGCTTCTTACTCGCGTCCTCCATTGCAACTCAGTTATCGCCCGTTTGCCGGGGAAGTGTTCAGCTTGTTTCCATCCATGTTGGCCCTCGGCTTGGCCGGCGCATGGTTGGCACTGGATGACATCCCCATGTGGGCACTGCAAAACGCAACGATCAACGCCCTCTTTTGCGTGGCTTGGGTGATGGTCCACCATATCCCCGACCGCTACGCCGATCAACAGGCGATACCCATGAAGCGGACGAGCATTGTATGGTCGATGGAGACGTTTGGTCACGAATTTAGCCGCTTTCCGGCTTTTTTCTATCTTTTGTTGACCGGCTGTTGCATATTCTGGCTAGGAACGGACCGGCTATGGGCCGCCTTAGGATTGCTCGCGATCGTCGCCACCTCCATCACCCTACTTAAAAAAATGAACATCAACGACGATCAACAAGTGTCTGCATGTGAAAAAATAATGCTGCTGTTAGCCATCGTTAACGCGATTTGGTTAGGGGTTTTTATTTAAAAAGTTGCTCCAAGATTACATGCCTTAATAAGGTGCAGTCGCATCCACAGGGTACTCCAAATCGCGTCCAAAATCCTCAACGGTAGCTACGAGTCTTATTCCGTTCTCAGCGATCCCACATGTTCAGTTTATTCGGAACCTTTTATTAACCACTGTTCTCAAATGAAAACCCGCGCCATCCCAAGGGCGCGGGGTCTCCTCTTAAACCTCATATTTTTTCTTATCAATGATTCTGTCGGCGATTTCGCGCTTCACGCCAATCACGTTGATCGGTGTGCGGCGGGTAAGTTTTCTTACCATGGAAAGCATGGTGCGCAAGTTGTCTCCTTCTTCCATGTGAATGAGGGATTCTTTGACATCCGCTTCGATGTTCTGCAACCCTTCTTCGCAAATAACCTGGGTAAGCGCAAGTTTCATCGCTTCGTTTTCCGCGCCATTTTGCTCAATCGCTTTTTCCGTACGGGCGATCGCCGATTCCATATTGTAAATTTCATTTACAATATCTGCCGTGTTCAAAAGAAGTTCTTGTTCATCTTCGATTTTCTCTCCGTACTTTTGCATGGCAGTTCCGGTTCCCACGAGGAATAATTTCTTCGCATTGGCGAGGAGATACTTCTCTTTTTCCAACGGCTCGTCTCCCGGTTCTTCCGGCATAAAAGCCATTAATTCTTCTTGAAGGCCGTTTGCCTTTTCAAGGAATGGAAGCTCCCCTTTCATCGTTTTCCGGATTAACGTCCCGGGAACGAGGAGGCGGTTAATTTCGTTCGTCCCTTCAAATATACGGTTAATGCGGGAGTCGCGATACATACGCTCCACTTCATATTCCGCCATAAACCCGTAGCCGCCATGGATTTGAACGGCTTCATCCGTCGTATAGTCCAAGGTTTCCGAGCCTGCGACTTTCGTTAGTGAACATTCAATGGCGTACTCGGCAATGCCTTTTGCGATTCGCGAACCATCTTCTTGTTCTTCTTCCGTTAGCTCGCCCAATTGTTTCTCAAACAACCCGCCGGTGCGGTAGATGGAGCTTTCAAGGGCATACGTTTTTGCAGTCATCGAGGCCAGTTTTTCCTGGATCGTTGTAAAACGGGCAATTGGCGTATTAAATTGCTTCCGCTCGGTCGCGTAGCTCGCTGCTAATTCAATCGCGCGTTTGCTTCCCCCGAGACAACCGACACCGAGTTTATAACGGCCCATGTTCAAGATGTTAAAAGCGATGATATGCCCGCGTCCGATTTCACCGAGCACATTTTCTTTCGGTACCTGAACGTCTTCGAGGATCAAGGTTCGCGTCGACGATCCTTTAATGCCCATTTTCTTTTCTTCAGGACCGGTCGAGACGCCATCATATTCACGCTCCACGATAAATGCCGTAAATTTGTCGCCATCGACTTGCGCATAAACGACAAATACATCCGCGAAAGCCGAGTTCGTGATCCATTGCTTTTCCCCATTTAAAACGTAATGGGTACCTGCATCGTTTAACACGGCTGTTGTTTTCGCACTAAGCGCATCGGAGCCGGAACTTGGTTCGGTCAACGCGTAAGCCGCAATTTTTCTTCCGCTCGCGAGATCCGGAAGATACCTTTTCTTTTGTTCTTCATTCCCAAAAAATACAATCGGTTGGGAACCAATGCCAACGTGGGCGCCGTGACTGAGCGAAAAGCCCCCGGCTCGGAAAAACTTCTCGGTAATGAGTGTTGAACTGATTTTATCAAGGCTTAGCCCTTCATATTTTTCCGGTACATCCGCACCGAGAAGTCCGAGTTCTCCTGCTTTCGTTAAAAGATCCCGGGAGACGTCAAATTCATGGTTTTCAATGCGATCGATCTGCGGGCCCACATCTCCGATAACGAAGTCTTCCGTCGTTTTCGCGATCATAGTGTGTTCTTCCGTAAATTCCTCCGGTGTAAACACATCCTGCTTGTCTACTTCATCCAGTAAAAAGCCGCCGCCTTTAATGCTTGTTTTCAGAGTTTCTGCCATTTATGACCTCTCCTTTACGATTATAATAATTCAAACACGCCTGCTGCGCCCATGCCGCCGCCGATGCACATCGTAACAATGCCAAACTGCTCGTTCCTGCGCTTCATTTCGTGAACCAATGAAAGCGTGAGTTTCGTGCCCGTGCAACCGAGCGGATGCCCGAGCGCAATTGCTCCGCCATTGACATTCACTTTGTCATGATCAATGCCCAGTTCGCGAATCACTTGCAAGGATTGGGAAGCAAACGCTTCGTTCAATTCGAAAAGCCCAATATCATCCTTGCTCAACCCGACAATATCAAGCACTTTCGGAATCGCTTCTACGGGGCCGATGCCCATTACCTCGGGACGCACACCGGAAACAGCCATCCCGCGAAACTTGGCAAGGGGTTTTAGGCCATCGGCTTCAGCCATCTCTCGGTCCATGACAAGTACGGAAGCTGCGCCGTCGCTCGTTTGCGAGGCATTTCCCGCGGTCACGCTCCCTTTCGGATGAAACACCGGACGCAAGCCGCTCAGTTTCTCTGCCGTTGTATCCGGGCGCACCCCTTCATCACGGGAAAACGTAATCGTGTTCTCCTGCAACTTATTGTCACTCCCGACGGAGCGTTGTTTGACTTCCACCGGAACGATTTCGTCCTCGAATCGGCCTGCTTCAATCGCTGCCGCCGCCCGCTTATGGCTTTGTGCAGCGAACGCATCTTGATCCTCGCGGCTCACATCAAATTCCTGAGCCACCTGTTCGGCGGTATGGCCCATTTGCATGTAATATTCCGGAGCATCTTCCACGAGTTTCGCGTTTGGAGCGATCACGTGCCCGCCCATCGGAATAAGACTCATCGATTCCGTGCCCCCGGCAATTGCCGCTTGCGAGTGCCCGAGCATAATGCGCTCGGCTGCGTAACCAATGCTTTGCAAGCCCGAAGCGCAATAACGATTTATCGTTGCGGCAGGTACGGTGTGCGGCAATTCTGCCAATGCGGAAATACTTCGTGCCACGTTCATGCCTTGTTCTGCCTCAGGCATGGCACACCCGATCACGACATCATCGATCTTTGAGGCGTCATAATCCCCTGCCCGTTTTAATGTTTCTTTAATCGTGACCGCTGCATAATCATCCGGCCTTGTATTCGCCAGCGTTCCTTTTTTCGCTTTTCCCACGGGTGTCCGTGCTCCAGCTACAATAACCGCTTCTTTCAACAGCTTCCCCTCCCAATCTTTGTATCTTTTTTCATAGACGAACTGCCAAACCGATTAATTGCGCAAAGGTTTTCCGGTTTTTAACATGTGCTGCATACGCTGTTGCGTTTTCGGTTCGGCAATTAAACTTAAAAATGCTTCCCTTTCAAGGTCCAACAAGTAGTCTTCATCGACTTTCGTTCCCTTCGGCACACGTCCGCCGGCAATCAGAAACGCAAGTTTACCCGCGATTTTTAAGTCGTGATCGCTGATTTGTCCGCCAGTACGCATTGACTTGGCACCGAGCAGCATCGTTGCATAACCGGTTTCACCGACAACGGGAATGGGTTGTCGAACCGGGGGCTGATATCCTTTTTCATACAGCTCCTGAACCTTTTGTTTCGCATACCAAACCGTGTGATTGCTATTGGCGATAATGGCATCACGGTCGCTCATAAATCCGTTTTCCGCAGATTCTTGAGCCGATGTTCCCACTTTGGCCATGGCAACTTTTTCAAAGACAGCATTCGCTACCGGTTGCAGGTCAATTCCGGCATCCTCGGGCATTTTTTCAAGTTCGCGAATGTATAATTCTTTATTTCCGCCTCCGCCGGGAACGAGTCCGACGCCAGTTTCCACCAATCCCATGTACGTTTCCGCTGAAGCCTGAATACTCGCCGATGGCAAGCAAATTTCCGCTCCGCCGCCGAGGGTCATTTGGAAAGGTGCGGCAACGACCGGTTTCCCGCTGTAACGAATACGCGATGTCATGCCTTGGAAGCGTCGAATAACCATATCAAGTTCATCAAACGCATCATCTTGCGCTTCCATGAGCATCATCATAAGATTCGCGCCGACGCAGAAATTCTTTCCTTTGTTGGCAATAACGAGCCCCTTGTAATTTTTCTCCACTTCATCAAGTGCTTTGTTCACCATTTGGATGACGTCTAACCCAATCGAATTGTTCGGCGATGTGAATGTGAGTGCCGCCACATCGTCACCGAGGTCGGTGAGAACAGCACCGGCGTTTTTCGTGATGATGTTCTTTTCGTTTTTCAGATGTGTTGCTACGTCAATCTCTTTCTCATTGATGTCCGGTTTTTGATAAGCGCCTTTGTGATAAAAGTCACCGGCGGCGTTGTAAAAGCTTTTATAGCCGGCATTGAGCATATCTTTCACCCACGCGGGCACATTTTCGCCTTCTTCTTCCATCTTTTTGACGGAACGTTCCACATCGAGAGCATCCCAAACTTCGAATGGGCCAAGATCCCAACCGAATCCCCACTTCATGGCGTTGTCAATCGCCGCGATGTCATTGGCGATTTCATCACTTTTTTCCGCCGAATAAAGCAACGAAGCTTTTAATGTGTCCCAGGTAAAGTTACCGGCTTTGTCATCGGCATACGCGAGCGCTTGAATTTTCGCCGCTTTTCCTTTTGCTTGTTCCGCAGCTTGAACAGAGGGCGCCTTCAATTTCTGGCCTTGGCGGTATTCCATTGTTTCAGGGTCAAGCTCCAAAATTTCCTTGTTGTCGCCCTTTCCTTTTTTCAAATAAAAACCTTGGCCGGCTTTTGCGCCGATCCAACCCTTTTCCGCCATATCTTTTAAAAATTGGGGAGGGTCAAAAATGTCTCGTTCTTCGCCTTCCACTTGATCGTAGACATTGCGGGCAACGTGAACGAATGTGTCCAGGCCAACGACATCAAGCGTTCGGAACGTGGCGCTTTTCGGACGGCCGATCAAGGGGCCCGTAATGGAATCAACTTCGGTGATAGACAGTCCCAGTTCCTGCATTTTCCGAACACTGGCGAGAAGGCCGTAGGTTCCGATACGGTTGCCGATAAAGTTTGGCGTGTCTTTCGCTTCCACAACACCTTTCCCGAGCACTTCTTCAGCAAACGTTTTCATATCAGCCAGCACACCGGCATCGGTATCTTTTGTCGGGATAACTTCGAGCAAGTGAAGATAGCGAGGCGGGTTGAAAAAATGGGTGCCCATGAAATGGCGCCGGAATTCTTCACTCCGTCCTTCAGCCATGGCATTGACCGAAATCCCGGATGTGTTTGACGAGACGATCGTGCCGGGCGAGCGGTGTTGCTCCACTTTTTCAAACAGTTGCTGTTTGACTTCCAATTTTTCCACGACGACTTCAATAATCCAATCCACATCGGCAAGACGTCCAATGTCATCTTCCAAATTTCCAACTTCAATTTTATTTGCATTCTTTTTTGATGCCAGCGGTGCGGGGTTTTGTTTGAACAATTTTTTCTTGTTCTCGGCCGCAAGCCTGTTGCGGACGGCGCGGTCGTCTAAGGTTAATCCTTTTGCTTTTTCATCATCGGTTAATTCATTAGGAACGATATCAAGGAGCAATACCGGAATGCCTAAATTGGCAAGATGCGCGGCAATGCCGGATCCCATCACACCGGAACCCAGAACGGCTGCACGTTGAATATTTTTCTTCATCATTAGCCTCCCTTTTTTGAATGAATGTTCATTCATTAAAGCTTAATAAGCATTCACAAAAAGCTAATATGCCTTTTGTGATAAACATGAAAACGATATCTATCTATACTATAAAAGATTTTTCGTGACTTAGCAATACATATTTCCTTATCGTTTGGTGAAGCTAGCAACTAGTCAAGGATAAAGGAGGAACTGCGAATGGATATGCAACAACAACCCGGCCAATCGGGGCAGCAAAACATGATGATGGAACCGCCGCAAACGCTTTCCACAAAGGATCAGCTTTATCTGTCGGATATGCTGAACTGGAACCTTACCGCGGCAAAAAAAGCAAATTTTTATGCAGAGCAATGTAACGACAACGACATTAAAAGCGCTTGTCAACGCGTCGCGCAAATGCATGAACACCATTATCAAACGTTTCTTTCCCACTTGCAACAACACACCCAATAAAGGAGATGAGAACCATTTCAGGACAAAAAATACAAAATCCGCAAACAAACGTCCCAAACACGCAGCAAATGAATGATAAAGATTTTATTACCGATCTTTTGTCCACGGAAAAATACATGTCAGCTTCGTATGGGACAGCTATGAATGAAGCGGGCCATACGAAATTATTCCAAGAAATCAATTCCATTTGTAACGAAACCGACCAATGCGCGCGCGATTTATTTAACACCATGTTTCAAAAGGGATGGTACGCCCTCGAGGGAGCCCCGCAACAAACGATTCAACAAACATTCCAGGAATATTCGGGCATGAAAAGCCAACTTCCTTCCGGCAATATGCCACACTAATGACGAAAAAGGCCCTGGGCAAAGGGGCCTTTTTCAAAGTTGCAATTTTTTATTTTCTTCATAGATTTCTTCTTTCGTCCTCTTGCTCAACAAACCATACAGGCTTGTAAAAATAATGCCGCAGAAACCAACAATTTGGGCGATCGCACTAATGACTTCCAGGGAAGTAATGAGACCGAAAAAGAAAAAGAATATTGAGGCAGCCATCGCGCCCAATATCAACCACAAACGTTGCATCTTCATATTTGTCACCTTCCTATAATTATCCCTATGTGCATCACACGCTTCCTATTATTATTTTTAATTATTTTTAATATTGAATAAATATAGGGGTTGAGGTCAAAAGGATGTTATTTCTAATATTAAACCATCAATAAGAATATTTGTCAAGGAATTTTTCTCAAAACAGAGATTTTTGCGCTGTCTCACGTCTAGTTTTGTGCTCCCCTTCAACATTTCCTTCCGCCGAACCAACATCGCTTTTTTTACGCCCGCCAACACTCATGGAAAGAAGACGGAAAGGAAATGTCGAACATCCCTCCCGTGTTTTGTTGCATTTACAGACGAACGCTCGGCGACCATGATGCGTGCGCTAAACCTCATTCTGAGGACTCATTTGGGTGCAGACAGAGTCCGCTAAACCCCATCCTGAAGACTTATATGAAGCCCACCCAACACAAAGAGTCCTCAGACCCCCAATTTCGAGGGCTACACTTTTTATGTAAACGTTGCTATGCCTATGATTATGTTGAAATTCGATGAAAATTTATTATCCTTTGCGAGGCAAGAGCTCTGAAACAGTACAATTAGCCCCTCAATCGGGTTGTTGACCACTTCATGGCGACCGAAAAAGGGACAAGCCCTCGTTTTCAAGCACCATAACCGCATCATGACGACCGAGAAGCTTCGCATCAATTAAATTCGGGTGTCATAGGCCCTTCATGGTGTCCGAAATGACCGTCTTTGATCAAGTTCGGGCACCATACGCTCCTCATGCAGGTAGAAAGAACCGCTCCCCTAACGGGTTGCAATTTTTTCTTCGAGGAATTATAATTTTAGAACTAATGTTCGTATTATGTTGAAAAAAGCTTCTTAATTTTCCTTTCTGTACTATAGACACAAGGGAGGGTGAGCGGATGAATCACGACACAATAGAGCAACTCAAAAAGAAATGTCCTCAGATGGCCGCGTTTTTCGACAACAATCCTAAACTGGCCAAACAGCAAATCTTTCATGGTTTTCTTGAACACGACGAATATCGGCACATGTTCATCCAAGCGGTCTGTTTTCCCAATCATGATGCATTCCAGGCATTGAACGAAGCATTTAAAGACCATTATGCAAATGTGCAATTTACGCACTATTTATCAAAAACATTGTACTGGACTTCCGTTCAATATGACCAACGCCGACGGGAACAAAGGGATAATCAGCGTCTCATGGCGGACAACCTCCACGAAACCGAAACGATTTACTATCCATGTATAGATATCCCCGACATCATTACCGAAACGAGCGACCTTGGCACGTGGAGTGAAGACGTTGAACTGACGAACGCATTGCGTCGATTAACCGACAACCAACAACTCGTTATTATTGAACGATACGGCCACGAGCGAACGAACAATGAAATCGCCCGTTTATTGAACGTAAGCCCACAAGCCGTTTCCCGGACGCACGCACACGCGCTCAAACGTCTTCGCACTATTTTGCAAAGGAAGTGGGAAAATGATGCTTGAATTTTTAGGGCAATTCGGCTTGCCGTTTTTGCTCGCGGTTTATCTCTTTTATCGATTTGAACGGCGGATTGACCGATTGGAAAACATCCTCCACAACGAAGCAGCACAAGAAAGGAGAAATCGCTAAATGATCCGTCACTATGTAAAAGAAGCACAACGCGGAGACCGGGAAAAACTCGCGACTTTGATTCATCAGTTTGAACCGAGAATAAGAAATTGCCTATGGCAAACGACACCCGGGGAAAGAGACGACCTTCGCCAAGAATTGATGCTAAAGTTGATCGAAATCACGCTCCATTATGATACGGAAAAAGCCCCCACCTTTACCGAATTCAACGCATCCCTCCACGTTAGAAAAACTTGACTTCCCGCCAAAAATGATGAAACCCTTATGCTTTAACCAATCTTTAAAGTGAAAAAAGCCGTGAACAACGGCTTTTTTCAAGGTTCTTCTTGCATTAACGATCGTTGAACCCAAACGGCCGCCTGCGCCCCTTCTCCCATGGCAATGGTCACCTGCTCGGAATGCACGGCGATATCACCGGCTGCCCATACACCCGGGATGTTCGTCATTTTTGTACGGGAATCATTAAGGACGTGATGATTTTCCAAGCGTTCGACGCCAATTTGTTTTCCTAACTCCGAATGAACAACATTGCCGGGAAAAGCAATAAACGCTTTCTCAGCTTGCAAAGCTGTGCCATCGCCGAGCGTTACGCCCGCGAACTGAGACCCTTCCATATGAACACGTTCAACCATTCCCTCGTAAAGACCAATGCCGGCTTCCGATAATTGCTTTTTTTCCTCCGCGGTCACAGGCGACTGCCCCCCATGGTTCACATACATCAACTGATCCGTCCAGCTCACAAGATCGAGCGCCATCCGCACACCCGCGCGCCCGGAACCGAGCACAAGTGACCGTTTATCTTTGATTTCATAGCCATCACAATCCGGACAGATGTATACACTCAAGCCGAAACAAGGTTCAAGCTCCGGAAATGGATTGGCGTCAGTCACCCCCGTAGCCAATATCAGCTTCTTCCCGCGATACGTGCCCCCGTCTTCCGTTTGCGCTTGAAATCCCGACGGTTCTTTTGCCAAGCGGGTAACTTTCTTATCAATAAAATCAACATCATAATGGCTCGCATGCTTCCTTCCAGCCTCCCGAAGTTCCCTACCGCTGATCCCGTCCGGCCAACCGAGAAGATTTCGATATTGCCGGCAGAGCGTGGAACGGCCGCTCCCCTCATCAATCACCGTCACCGCGCGCTCATAACGCCCTAATTGAATCGCTGCCTGCAAACCCGCGATCCCCCCGCCGATAATCATGACATCCACTTGCACAGCAAAACACCTCCACCCTGTAGAGTGCGTCAACACACATAAAAAAATGCCCGATCAGGGCACTATGATTCAATCAACATCATTGATACACTATCAAAGATACACTATCAAAAAGGAGGCCTCAAATTGGACCAAACAGACATTGAAAAACAAGTCGTTGACCAATATAAGCAAGATGAAAACATGATGATCCTCGTCTTCGCCCAATGGTGCATCAATCAAGACCTGGACCCTCACAACCTATACAAACGCGCCCACCCGGATCAACCAATGAACGAAGAATTGGAGAAAACACTGGAATTAACCGTTCCAAAAAAAGAGGCCGGTGATATCGAAGATGAAACGGTCCTCGGCGTCCTCTCCATGTTTGGAAACAGCGACCTGGCGATGGCCGTGACCGAAGAAATCGAGAAAAGAGACCGGCAAAAACGCTGAAACCGGAGGACCAACGCGTTCGAAATGTCTCAATCGATCAATGCCAAAACGTGTTCGTACACCTTCTCTGCCCGCTCCCCTTCGTCAATGCCGTGCAAAAGCGCCCGTCCATCTTTGAACAGGACGACCCGGCAACCTTCGTAATCAAGGGTGGCAACATCTTCGTGCAAACGAACGGAAGAAAGCATGGCATGCTCAACCGTTTGCAGTTTCTCCACTTGCACGGTTTTTCGTTCCCGCGGCCGCACATGCACGGTGTCGCCGCCGCACAACACCCGAATTTGCTTGCCCGTTGCCTCATCGAGCAGCGCCGGATAAGTCGGATTCGTGCCACAGGTTGGACAATTGTCATCTTTTAAACGAGTTGCGTTTATCGCAGAAGTTTCATTCTCCCAAAGATCAAATGAACGCATCCGCTCGGCAACGGCAGGTGCGTTGCCACTTACGATTTTTATCGCCTCTGCGCTTTGCAGCGCCGTTACCATCTGAACAGCCGGCGCGATCACCCCGTCGTTATCGCACGTTTCATCTAATGATAAAAATGGGCTCAAACAACGGAGACAGGGGCCTTCGTCTAACATAAAGGCACGGGACAACCCATAGCTACCGACGACGCCTCCATAGATCCAAGGCACACCGTACCGGTAAGCTGCATCATTTAGCAACATTCGAACTTCAAAATTGTCGGAACCATCCATAATCAAATCAACCTCGGGCACAAACTTAGCCGCTTCGTCCGCCTGGAAATCACGGACGTAGGCGTCAATCTCCACATCCGCATTCACTTTCTTGAGGTCGCGGGCGGCAGCTTTGGCTTTGGCCACTTTTTGCTCGGCATCTTCTTCTGTGAAAAGCCGCTGACGGTGGAGATTATGAAGCTCTACATAATCACGGTCAATGATTGTGATTTTACCTATTCCCGCTCTCACAAGCGTATCGGCAATGGACGTGCCGAGCGCGCCGCAACCGACGAGCAGCACATGCGCGGCGCGAATGCGATCTTGCCCGTCTGTTCCGAGCGGCTCAAAACGCGTTTGCCGGTCGTAACGATCAACCATGGAACACACCTTCCTGAGGGCTGCTTGCCTTCGCAAAACGTTTCACCGGAATGCGACCGGCCTCATAGCTTAAACGCCCCGCTTGAATGGCCAGCTTCATCGCCTCCGCCATTTTCACAGGCTCATCGGCTTGCGAAACCGCACGATTCAATAACACGGCATCCGCTCCCATTTCCATCGCCAATGAAGCATGGGACGGCGCGCCGATCCCGGCGTCGACGATCACAGGGACGTTCGCTTGTTCCACGATGTAGGATAAGTGAAGCGGGTTCAAAATCCCGCGCCCCGTGCCGATAGGCGCAGCCCCCGGCATCACCGCATGCGCACCCAACTCTTCCAACTTGCGGGCAAGCACGGGGTCATCGGCAATGTACGGCAGGGTGATAAACCCTTCTTCCAAAAGCATTTCCGTCGCCCGATACGTTTCAACGGCATCAGGCAAAAGGGTTTGATCATCCCCAATCACTTCGACTTTAACCATGTCGCTCAATCCCGAAGCGCGAGCAAGTTTTGCAATGCGAACGGCTTCTTCCGCCGTTTTTGCCCCGGCTGTGTTCGGTAACATGGAAAACGTATCCGGTTGCAGCTCCGAAACGAGATCATCATCACTGTCATCCAAATTCATTTTAGCGACTGCAAACGTCAAAATCTCCGTCTCCGACGCTTGCACGGCTTTCCGTTGCACATCAACATCCGGAAACGTTCCGGTCCCCAATAACAATCGTGACCGAAACGTTCGATCCCCTATTTTCAACATGTTCATCCTCCCCCTACAAAACGGACAACGAGTATTTGATCACCCTCGGCGAGCGCCGTTTTTTCATATTCGTCAGGCTTGAGCGCGACCTCGTTGTGTTCAATCATGGCCTTTTTATCCGCTAAATTATAATACATGCGAAAATCTTCAATCGTTTCCACATCTGCAGGAACATCCATCGTTTCTTCATTGACTTTGATATTCACGATTCATTCCCCCTTTAATGTTTCGATCAGGCTGAAACGCCTGCAAAACTTCCGCCTTTCCACTCGTAATCGCGGCAACCATCTCCTTCCCGGAAGCCGGCGCCAATAAAATGCCGTTACGTCCGTGGCCACTACAGAGCCAACAGCCACGGATGGACGGATGAGGCCCCATCAGAGGAAGGTCATCCGTCGTTTGCGGACGAACGCCCGCCCACATTTTCGTGATTTCCGCGCGCGCCACTTCAGGAACGAGTTGTCGCGCCCGCCGAAGCACTTCACCGATGCCTTGCACCGTTGCTCTTCGATCGCGTGATAAGCCGGAAGTCGCGCCGATGAGCGTTTCGCCATTTGGCTTCGGCACGAAATAGAAGTGTTCATGATACAACGTCTTCGTTACGAGCGGGCGTTTCCCTTGTACGCGAATCGCCTCTCCTTTCACCCCTTCAATCGGCAGGGTTCGATCCGCGGAAAGCTCAAGCAAATCGGGACCGGTTGCCAAAACAACGTGTTCGCCATAAAATTCCTCGCCGCTTGTCGACATGACCCCTTCGCATTGATCACCATTTTGAAGCAGCGAGCATACGCCGGTATACGTTTTCAATTCAGCGCCTTGAAGGACCGCTGCTTGTCGAAAGGCAGCGGCTGTTTGCACAGGTTCCACGTGCGCTTCTTCGGGAAAATAAAGGGCACCCGTTGCCCCATCGGCAAGGAAAGGAAGATGTTCGTACAATTGTGCAGCCGTTAAGCATTGCACCGATTCCCCGGCAGCCGTTTGCCATCGTTCAATTTCAGTTAATTTTTTCCATTCTTCCGGCGAAAAAGCCGGTTTAATCGCGCCGGAAACCGTTCGGCCAATGGAGGTCCCCGTTTGTTCCATTAGTTCCTCGGCCAACTGCGCGTACAATTGCCGGCTTTTTTTCGCAAGGGGGTACAAAGGCGTCCGTGACTGCAGTTCCACTTGCACCCCCAACATACCGGCGGCTGCCGAAGTTGTGCCTTTTGCCGCATTTCCACGGTCAAGAATTAGTGTTTTCAACCCTGCCCGTGTGCCGTAATACGCAATCGCAAGTCCTATTATCCCTGCACCGACGATTATCAGATCGTAGGATTCATATCGTTTCATAGCTAAACTGCCCGAAGCGATTAAAATGGCTTGCTTCTTCTTCCGGTTTTTCCGCTTCCCAAAAACCTGAAATCAGCGCAATGCCCGAAGCGCCGGTATGGGCTATCCCGCCTAAACGGTCACGGGTAATACCTCCGATTGCCAGCACAGGGACGCTAACCGCTTGCACAACCGATTGCAATGCCTCAACCCCCCGGGGCGGGACGTCGGGTTTGCTCGCGCTCGGATATACATGCCCGTAATAAAGATAGTCCGCACCTTCTTCAGCCCGGGCTTTGGCTTCCCCGAGATTATGAACCGACGCCCCCACTTGCAAATGCGGCGCTTCTTTTTTTATTTCTTTTGCCGTCAGCGGGGAATGGCTCGGCAAGTGCACACCCCCTAACTCCCACGCGGCCGCTGCCTCTGCATGCTCGTTGAGGATAATTTGCTCGCGCCGCAGGCCAATTTTACAAAGTTGGTCAATTTGTTGTTTCAACCGCTGCAGCGAAGCTTCCTTATCGCGAATATGAACGATGTCAATATTTTTCAATGCATGCCGTAACTGCCTTATTTGCATGTGAAACGGCAGGTTGTTCGTCGTAATTAAATGCCAAGTCACAGTTTACCTCCTTACCAGCCTTCAAGGCACGACAAAAAGCCGTCCTTGAGACAGCAAAGGACAGCAGAAAGAATGATTCCCGTTCTTCATCTACTTTCCTCCGCTGGCTTTATCATCCAGATCAGGTTCCAAGGGTTCGAGGTTCTCCTCATCTCAGCCCCGGCAGGGCACCCCCAGTAGAAATGCTTATTTAACTATATTATACACGCAACCAGGAAAATACGTCAATTTTTATCGGCGGAAGGGGCGTATATCAGCGGAAACCGGGCGTATATCAGCCAAATCGGACAATTTATCAGCGAAAATCAGCATTATATCAGCCATTTAAAGGTCAGTAAGCATATACCGCCGGCTTTTATTTTTTCCTTGTATGGGAAGCTCTAATTGGGTGAGGAGTTTGCGGACAATTGAAGCAGAGGGGATATCGAGGAAAATTCGCGCTTCGCGGTTCGAAATAGATGGTTGGAAAAGTATACGATAGTCTTTCAGACTTTCAGCATGAGCCATTTTATGGCGAAAAGAACACCGAGGGCAATGCCATCCATTTCCATGGATCCTTTGCATGGACAACTTGAAACAAGACGGACAGTGAACACCGGTGAGCAAGTCGAACCGACTGATGTTATAGGCTTCTACGACATTGTCAGGTTGCTCATGATGACCGTCAAGCAATTGCTGTGATAATTCCTTTTGCGCAGAGGAGGATAACTGATCAGCAGGGTTTTCTTTTTTCAGTTGCAGAACTCTCTGTGGCAAGACCTCCGCACGTACGATGGATTGCATGAAGTGACGCGGGGCATTTTTAAAGGTCAAGGTTGCTGACGGGTTGCCGGAAATGACGAGAGGGGCAACCGGCAGATTGAAATAGCCTCTCGCATTCAGCCATTGACGGAGCAATGTTCTCTGCCTTGCCACCTGGATATATGGGTGACTAAAACTTTTGACCTCGCCTTGATAGGTCCGTGAAAATTGGTGGATATCTTCATCAAATAAAATTTCCCCGGCAATCGTCTTAATCTCCAAAAGAATGGCGACCCGTTTCGATAGCAACATGGTATCGATTTGAAACTGCTCACCATCTGTCGTTTTCAGGCACAACCCATAAAATAGCCAGTATTCACCTTCCGGTAGCTGTTTCAGGTAAAAATCCAGAGAACATTCGCCCTTATAGCCAACTTCCCACATACGATGATCTCGGGATACCTTCTCCATTCTGGGGTGATTTTCCAACAAACGTCGCTTCATTGCTTCCAGTGCCATTAATTGTTTGGGTGGTATTCGCTCTTTTAAGACAATCAGTGTTTTCACCCCCTTTCAATTGAATATCAGCAGGATATCAGCCGAAAAGCGGAATATATCAGCCAAATCGGCCGTTTTATCAGCCAAAACAAACCATTTATCAGCTAAATACGATCAACGCGCCTCCTCTTCCACATCCCACGCCCCCTGCTGTTTTCGAATAAATACAATTTGTCCGATGTGGTAACTCGTATGGATCATCATATTCGCGAGCTCCGTCCCCCACGTCTCACCGCTTTCTCCATGAACGGGCGCTCGCCAATCGGATTCCGTTGTCCCATCAATGGTGTGCAGCCATTCATCCATCATCGTTGTTAACTGGGCCACGGTGACCGACCAATCCCGATTTTCCCCGCTTCGAAAAGTCGTTTCATTCCCTTCCTCAATAGGGGGAACAGGCTCACCTTTGAACCGTTCCAGACAACGATTATTATATACAATAAGATGATTGACGATTTCATGAATGCTATGGTCGGTTTCCTCTCGTTTCCAATTTGCTTGCTCATCCGTTACTCCCGCGAGCGCCTGCTGAAGGCATGCGAACCAATGGTTTTCATCATGACAAGCGGATAACTGCCGATAAAAAACTTGTTTTACCCCCATCAGTGATCCTCCCCGTTTATGCTTAATAATTATGCTTTCGCCATTTAAAGCAAAAATCCTGCAAAAAATAAAAAAATGCAGCCAACACTGGCCACATTTTTTTAATAAATCACCCAATGGATCTCGTACCAATACCCATCGGAATCATATTCCAAATCCACTTGGTATTCTCCGGGTCCATAGCCGGTTTCCATTTGCCCTTGCACCAAATAATGGTCTTCGCCCTGTTCCATGATGGACGTGGCTTCTTGAGAAGCAATTTCGACTCCTGTCACTCCTTCGGTTTGAAGTTCACGCATCAACACTTCCTCCGCATCATCATACGCAACGTCCTTACTCACCCCAAAACAACCGGCCAAAAGTAAAACGAGGGCGAACAACAGACAGGAGGTTTTCTTCACTCAATCCCGCTCCTTCATTTGTACATATATTCACCACTTATTACTCTTTTTTACTTATGTAGTACTACATGTACATATGCCGGTAATCTCACGAATGAAAGGTTTTATTAAAACAACCCGGGCTTCTTTTATAACCCGGGTTGTTTTTTGCTTGGTATGAATTTAAAGATCCAAATCTTCCTCTTCCAGCTCTTGCATTTCACTTTCCAATTCCTCTAAATCGACCGCCTCATCGATGGCTTCTTCCGGAATGTCAATTTCATCGATTTCATCAAAATCGGAGAAAGTCCCATGCATTTCTTGAGACATCTCCATTGTCTGTCCTTCTTCTTCCATTTCCATCTCCATATTCATTTCCAATTCATCTTGATAGAAAGTTTCCTTATCAATGTACATGACATAGTCCAGCGTATTGATCTCCATCTGCCCTAATAATTGATCCATTTCATCCTGCATTTGTGGATCTCCCTGTTGCATCGTTGCAAATTCCCTGGTGAGTTCAATGAGCTCATCACCGGAACCTTCAATCGTTAATGCATAGTGATCCTCTTCTTCTTCCACAGTTAGTTCACTTGAAAATGCCTGGAGCATCTCCAACTGTTCTTGCGGGGACATCTCCAAATCTTGAATGTCCTCCATTCCAAAGTCACTTCCGTCCATCATGATCCATTCATCCATTTCCGGATCCAGCATATAAATCGTGCCATCTTCGTCCATGTATTGTTCGATTTCCATATCTTCTTCCGTAATTGGATTAGGTGTCGTCATTGTTTGCGAAAAAGACATCGGATCTAATACAACATCCATGCTCATCGTCATATCCATGGGTATTTCTTCACCGTCTACGTTTATGGACTGGTTCATATCCATTTCTGTGCTGTAACTGTTTAATTGATCCATAGCCTCGATGGACTGGCTTAATACCTCTTCGGCATTCTGTTCCTCTTCTTCTGCTGGGTCTGTTTCAGCACTGTCGTCTGAACCATCTTCCTCGCCATTTTCATCTGTAGCTTCCACGCCCTCCGTCTCGCCATCCTCAACTTCTTCCGTATCGTTCTCGGCTTCTTCGGTATCCGCGTCTCCATCTCCACAAGCTGCCAGCATCAGCATACAGGCAGATGCCGCCACAAATCCTTTCATTTTCAACATTTATAAACCTCCTTGAATATGTAATAAATTTCATTTGGCAATGACTCTCTAAATCATAGCGGAAAATGCTCATAATCTCAAATCATTTCATGCACGAAAATTTTTAGTGTGAGTGTCAATATTATTAGCGAACGAGTTACAACGTTTCACCCGTATATTTTTCCAACACATCTAAAAATTCGTCCCAATTCGGCGGGAAATCATTACTGCCACCCTTACGCATCTCCTGATCTTCAGGAAATTGAATGGTTAAACGCCATTGTATCCCGTCCATGATGTCAAGATCATGATAACTATCATCCCACTGTTCAATGCTCAACGCTGTCAACGCTTCTAACAAGCGATCCCATTCCTCGGAAGTCAACACAATCTCTTTTATTTCCTGCCCCGGTTCAAGCTCATCTTGGGCTGTTTCATGAATATCGAGTGGGAGGCTTCCGAGTTCGCTATACCCATACTTTATACTTTTGTTGTCAGCATCAATGTAGATCTGATGATCATGTGCATCATATCCCCCTTTGGAAAACTCCAATGATGTCATCATCTCTAATTCGGGCTTACCACAAGCACTCGCGGCCATGAACAAAAATAATAATAGTAAACTTGGAATTAATCGCTTCATAGGTATAGACCGTCTTTCTGTCCTGTTTCATGAAACCTCAATGAGCTGCCTTTATTCATTTTCTAAGCTCATTTCCAAGGGACATTATTCGTAGTTAAGAATTCAAAACCATACGGAAATTTCAGATTCTACCGTACAGCCATACTACACTATAACTTGAAATCTCGGTATATGTTAGCTTTTCAGCAATAATAAACAAATTATTTGCCGGCGCTTCTCTTGTGTACCCATTTCTCAATCATTTAAAGCCTGCCTCACCAAGTGTTACTTGTTGAGCCCCCGCAAACCCTTCCGTAAATCCACTTCCTCTGTTTTTTAGACTCAGTATTCACTTTAAAAGAATTTACTCAAATAAAAAGAGTGTCTATCCGAAGCTGAATTGCATATGCTGCGCAAAATATGGAGAAAAATCCAGGGTCAACACTAGAATCTATGCCTGACAAATAGGTTTAAGTATGGGCTATGGTAACCGTTACGGAAAACACGACGTTTTCCGTGGACTTGCGCTCAGCCTCCTCGTTTGAAAACTTGGCTTTTCGACAAGCTTTTATGGCGAAAGCCTTGGTTGCGCTTTCCCGCAGTCTCCGTGTTTTTCCTCCGCTAGTGGTCTATATCAGAAGTTCTTTCTAAAACCCCTATTCACATATCTCCCGATTCTCTGAAAACTGATCGGGGTCAAAATTTGCATTTTGAGTTCTCAGTTGTCAGATCTGAGGACTGAGCGGGGCTAAAAACTGCATTTTGAGTCCTCAGTTGCCCGATCTGAGGACTGATTGGGGGGCAAAAACTGCATTTTGAGTCCTCAGTTGCCTGATCTGAGGACTGAGTGGGGGCAAAAACTGCATTTTGAGTCCTCAGTTGCCTGATCTGAGGACTGAGTGGGGGCAAAAACTGCATTTTGAGTCCTCAGTTGCCTGATCTGAGGACTGAGTGGGGGCAAAAACTGCATTTTGAGTTTTCAGTTGCCGTGGTTGATCATCGTTTGGCTGGATTTTTGTGCAGGAAAGCATCTTTGAAACGTTGCACTAGCTCGTGTTAATACCATAACTATTCACTGATATCAACGATAGATTTTGGTGAAGAGCCAAAATCCATTATTCTTTGCTCGACAAGGATTCTGTGACAGCACGATTAGCGTAAAGAAGGGACGGTGAAAACCGCCCCAATTCCTTTAGCTAGTCATGATGAATTTCTTGCGTAAAGCCAACGCAGTCACACCAGCTGCAGCAATTAGGGTACCAATGAGTACCATGAGCATGCTGTTACCTGCAGTGTCCGGCAGCTCGCCGCCTATTTCGTCACCCGTTCCGCGGTCATCGATACCGGCGGGCGTATCATCGCTTGCGTCTCTGTCTTTGGATGGGACAGTGTCTTTAGTACCGTTGTCATCACCGGTACCGTTTCCGTTATCTGTACCATTTTCTCCATTGCCGGTGCCGTTCTCTCCGTCTCCATTTCCATCGCCGTCACCGTTTCCTCCGTTATCCGGGTCCGGTTCTGGTTCAGGTTCTGGCTCAGGATCCGGCTCTGGATCTGGAGCTGGCTCTCCGCCATCATAATCCACCAACTCAAATGGGACGTCTATTTCCATGACTTCTTCGTCACCATCTCTAAACAGCGTAACGGTCGCAGTCAAGTTTTCTAGTTCTTCAAGTGCTACGCTACTTTCCCCGATGGCGTTGAAAAACCCTTGATATCCTTCACCCCCGTCAAGTGTGTCTAAAGTTATGGACGCTGTATTGCCATCCCATTCAATATCAAGGGATTCACCCATGCCAAAACCTTCTTCATCAAAAAAGTCCTCAAGCTCATCAGGGATCTCGCCTTCTTCGTACTCATCCGGTTCATATACGGTGATCTCGCTTGGAACATCAAATTCAATGTTCACACCATTAACATCGTCCCACGTTATATTTTGCACATCAAAGCCAAAGTTCATTGCAAATTCATCATCATTTAATCCCGGGAAATCCGGGACAATTTGGCTTGCCGCGTCAAAATACCATTCATCGTCCATGTCCGAGAAATCAACATTGGCTGAGACGTCGGTTGGGCCGAGGTCTTCATATTGGCCGTCAACGACATATGCATTTAGATTATCTTCGTTTACAGATTCAGACGTTTGTCCAAAAACCGGAACCTCGTATGTTACCTCACCGTCTCCTTCAGGCAACTGAAAGCCAAGGACATCAGATCCATCAACATCTAAAAGTTCTACACCTTCAGGGACGTCGAGACCAACAGAAACGCCCTCCGGCAGCTCGAATCCGGTATAAAGACTTTCGATTTCTTCCTCTGTATTATTTGCTGTATCTACGGTTACATCGAGTGTATACTGTCGTTCGTCACTGTCGAACTCAGATACTGATCCGTCTACGGAGCCTTCAATGTCTAATTCCGGAAGCTCGGGATCCTCTGGGTCTTCTGGATCTCCGGGTTCTTCTGGATCACCTGGATCTCCGTTGTCTTCATCCATATCTGAGAACTCGATACTTCTTTGATAGTTTATATTACCTAGACTTTGAGCATCATCATTCTCTACGTTGATATCAAATAGATATAAAGTGTAATGCGGCGGATCAGGATCAGCAGGATCGCCCTCTAACGGAATATCATAGTGGGAAAACTCTGAGTCACCTGCTCCAATAATATCGGGTAATTTTGCAGCAAGACCTTGGTTGCCATTCTCTAGTGTAACCGAGTATACACCGTCCGGCATAAGACCATCAGGAACATTCACACCTGCTGGCAATTCAAACGCAATCCACTTGTCATTCACATCGATATCTGAATGGTTGTGCACACCAGCTTGTAAATCGAGCACAAAATGCCCAACTTCCTCGTCAAACTCAATAAAACCACTTGCTACGCCATTGAGATTGTCAAGATCCAATTCATCATTTAACGTATTAACGTCATCGTCATTCGCCTCTTCTGAATCTTCCGCGCCATCTTCTTCCTCGGTAGCATCTTCAGAACCACCGTCTTCTTCATCTTCCTCAGTTCCTTCTTCCGCATCATCTTCATTGTTACCTTCACCGGATTCTTCAGAACCATCTTCCGTTTCTTCATCATTAGTGGCTTCTTCAGAGCCATCCTCTTCTACTTCGTCTTCTTCATTACCTTCTTCGGAATCACCATCTTCGTCTTCATTGGTGCCTTCCTCAGATTCTTCAGCTCCGTCTTCGTCCTCATTGTTTCCGTCTTCTGATTCTTCCGTGCCGTCTTCCTCTTCATTGCTGGCCTGATCAGCTTCATCAGACGCCTCGTTGCTGCTCTCTTCTACTTCTTCGTCACTGCCGGCATCTTCTTCGCCGACAACGTCTTCTACATCTTCTGACTGCCCGCCATTACCGACGGCCATAGCGTTCCCCGGGTAAAAAAGCAAAACGACAGCCAGCATCAATATAGACGCTTGCCTAACCATAAAACCTCCTAGAGAAATGTAATATTTTCCTCAAAATCATACAAAGAATTAAGATCCGACACGATACCTTATGTAATATCTAAGATGTCTGGATTAAAAATTGTGTTGAATCCCTTCATCCTTGAAGACTAGAGAAATGAATGACCCATTAAAATATTACCAAAATTATTTTATTAAGAACATGAATATATTGACCCATTCTAAGAATATAAGGCTAATAATTTTCAATACTAATTTATGGAATTTATATGCAGCCATTGTTTTATATTTATTCATAAAAATTATCTTCTAATCATTATAAATTCTCAGTAACTAAATAGAAAAAATACTTATGTAGGGAATGAAATGTCCATAATTTCTTTCATCTATTATATAAGCACTAAAGGCAGAGTGGGAACGCACTAAAAAATGTACACTTTTCATGGGACTCTTTACCAAAATTTATCGTTGATACAATGCAGACTGTTCACACCGGCTATCGGAAGACCGAATCAGGGCTTCAAACTGGGGTTGGTGATCGATTGGATTAAACGGCCATAGCCCAAGTTAAGGTATCAAAGGCTATCGTCAATGACCGAATATCTTCTTGCGAAGCAGGCTCCCTGGTCACCATGAAACGGTTCATGGCGACCGAAAACGAAAACCAGTCGTTAGTTCGGTCGCCATGAGGCAGCCATGCCGACCGAATTCTTTCGATACAAACCTTTTCGGTCTCCATGAAGCGGCTATGACGCCCGAACGCTTTCGATTCAGGCCATTACGGTCACCATAAAACGGTTATGGCGACCGAACACGAGAACCGACCGCTTTTTCGGTCGCCATGATGCAGTAAATTGTCCATCAGGGAGCCATCCAGAAGCGTTGCCGACCGAATTTCTTCCAACTGACCCCTTAATTGATTAATCCACCTTAGACTAGTGTTACACTTCAAAAGTCCTTTCTGGCCCAATGGAAAACGTCGTGTTTTTCCGTAACGGTTAGTTCATACTTACATCTATTTGTCAGCCATAGATTTTAGTGTTAAAAGCCGAGCATTCTTCTTACGTGTTTCACGTATGTTTGACCTACGATGAGTGGCGGGTGTTCGGTTTTCTTTAGCGTGATCACTAAATTTGCAGACAGATCACGAAATATTTGTTGGATAAATGAGATATTTACAATATAGGATCGATGAATGCGCAGGAAGGAATCCGGCAAGTGTTGTTCCAACGTTTTTAAGGAATAAATCGTGCAATATTGATTATCTGCCGTATAAATCCATGTTTTCTTTTGATGACTTTCAATATAGGTGATTTCTTCGATCGGTATCGGTTTCCAAATGTCACCACACCTTCCCGTTAAATAAGAAAACTGTTTCCTAAAAAAATAATCCGGCGGGAGAATGACTGTCACAATCACTTCGTCACTGTCCTCTTCTTCTTCAAATGGGTAGCCGATTCCGTAATATGAAAGGCCAAATACTGATTGGTCAACGAATGCTTCGACGCGCCTTTTTTTGCGGGCTACCTCATATGAAATACTGCCAAAAGGAACAGGTTGTTCAGGATACAGTTGAATATCATGGCTGCCCGCATAATAATCGAGGTATTTATTTTCCGTGGCAACGGCAATCGAGGCTTCATCAGGCGCCCAATCTTTCATGAATGTTGTTAGTTGTTGAATATTAATCGTGCTCATCGTCTCGCCCCCTCAATCGATTATATAGTAGATTAATCATCAATTATTTTTTCCCATAACAGAATATCATGGTTTGTCGAAAAATACTCACAAAAATATTAAATTGCTCTATAATTTATGATGTTTAATGATCTGTGCCCCATTTCAATAATTTTGTATCCGCTTACAAGGAGGGTTTTTATGAGTGCCGAAAAGTCATCTGAACAACGTCACGGGATCAACTATGAACGGGTAGATAGAAGTTCATCTTTCAGGCAATTGATTTCGGAGAAAAAGAAGTTTATTATTCCTTGTTCCATTTTCTTTTTTCTCTTTTATTTTTCCTTGCCAACGCTCGCATCTTACACGACGCTTCTAGACGGAGAAGCCATAGGCGTCATTACTTGGGCGTGGGTGCTTGCGTTTGCGCAATTTGTTATGACTTGGACGCTTTGCATTATGTATACGCGCAAAGCTGCACGTTTTGACCGACTCGCCCAAGAAGTGTTGAATGAGGAAGGAGAGCAGCAAAAATGAACTTAACCGTTATCACACTATTCCTTGTTTTTGTAATAACAACACTTGTGATTACTTATTTTGCGGCGAAACGAACGAGCACGGCCAGTGATTTTTACACGGCCGGCGGCGGGCTTACCGGCTGGCAAAATGGTTTGGCGATCGCGGGAGACTATTTATCCGCAGCTTCTTTTCTTGGGATCGCCGGGGCGATCGCGCTTGATGGGTATGATGGTTTTTATTACAGCATTGGTTACCTTGTCGGGTTTCTCGTCGTACTCTTTATTGTTGCTGAGCCAATGAGAAATATTGGGAAGTACACAATCGCAGATATGGTCACGGCCCGCTTTGATTTGAAAAAAATACGCGGGATCGCTGCTTTGAGCACAATCACGATTGTTACGTTTTACATGATTGCCCAGCTTGTCGGTGCCGGAGCATTAATCCAATTACTATTTGGCATTGATTACTGGTTGGCAGTCGTTATTGTCGGAGCTATGATGACAACATATGTGATGTTCGGAGGGATGACTGCCACCAGCTGGGTGCAAATCATTAAAGCCGTTTTGTTGATGTTCGGAATGATCGTCCTCTCCCTTTTAGTTCTTTTTTACTTTAATTTTAATCTTGTTGAACTGTTTTCATCTGCCAGGGATGCTTCCCCGCATGGAGATGCGTATTTAAATCCGGGCGTTCAATCGGAACTGCCTTTGGACACGATATCTTTAATGCTTGCGCTTGTATTGGGGACTGCCGGTTTGCCCCATATTTTGTTGAGATTCTTCACGGTTAAAGATGCAAAGACGGCACGGACGTCAGTCGTTGTAGCCACTTGGATTATCGGTTTTTTCTATCTCCTTACGGTATTTTTAGGCATGGGCGCGCTTTATTTCGTTGGACACAGTACTATTATTGAGACGAATCCAGCCGGGAATATGGCCGCTCCAATGCTCGCTGATGTACTTGGCGGAGATCTGCTCTTCTCATTTATTGCTGCAGTATCTTTCGCGACAATTCTAGCCGTTGTGGCAGGGCTTGTATTATCAGGCGCTTCAGCTTTTGCCCATGATTTATATGGCCACATTATTAAAAAAGGACAGGCGACCCAAAGACAACAAGTGATCGCTGCCCGTTCCGCGACTTTCGGCGTAGCAGTGATGTCGATTATCCTAGCGCTTGCAGCGGAAAACTTAAATGTCGCTTTCCTCGTCGCTTTAGCGTTTGCTGTTGCTGCCAGCGCGAATTTACCGGTGATTATTTTTACGATCTATTGGAAGCGATTTAATACAACCGGGGCAATAACGGGAATCTTGTCAGGTTTGATTACGGCGCTTGCGCTCGTGATTGTCAGCCCGAGTGTTTTATCCCCGGACGGAGACGCGATTTTTGTCGGCACGCCGCTCTTTCCGCTTGAAAATCCGGCAATCATATCTGTTCCGGCCGGTTTCTTAGGCGCAATCATTGGTACCTACCTTGCTAAAGCGCCATTGGATAAAGAAAAATATCGAGAAGTTAAAATTAAAGCCAACACAGGGTATTCAGATTCAGATGAAAAAGCGTAGATCCATTATCCAGAAAGGAAGATAAGTTATGGAATTAAAAGCACTCTCCCCACAGGGTGAAGATTATAACCTCAAAAATTATGAAGAAGCCGCACAACATTTTGATTGGTCAAAAGTGAAGGAAGCCTTTACATTCCATAAAACCGGGAACGTGAATATGGCATATGAAGCCATTGACCGTTTCGCGGAAGACGACGTTAAAAAAGATCAAGTCGCGCTCTATTATAGTGACGACACCCGGGATGAAACTTATACGTTTGCGGACATGAAGAAAATGTCAAATAAAGCGGCGAACGTATTGAAAGACGAAGGCATTGAAAAAGGGGACCGCGTCTTCATATTCATGCCACGTTCACCGGAATTATATTTTGCCGCGCTTGGAGCCATCAAGCTGGGCGCGATTATCGGCCCTTTGTTTGAAGCGTTCATGGAGGGTGCCGTCAAGGATCGTTTGCAAAATAGTGAGGCCAAAGCGATCGTGACAACCCCCGACCTTGTTGGACGTGTGCCGGTCTCTGATTTACCTGCGTTGGAAAAAGTTTTTATCCAAGGGGATCAAGTCACCGAAGAAGGGGCAACAATTGACTTGAAAGCACGGATGGAACAGGCTTCGGAAACTCATGCCATCACATGGGTGGATCTTGAAGATGGATTAATTTTGCATTATACATCCGGTTCAACCGGACAACCGAAAGGTGTTCTCCATGTACATGCGGCGATGCTGCAACAGTATCAAACGGGCAAATGGGTGCTCGACTTAAAAGACGATGACGTTTATTGGTGCACGGCCGATCCGGGCTGGGTCACCGGAACGTCGTATGGGATCTTCGCGCCTTGGTTAAACGGCGTCACCAATGTCGTTCGCGGCGGGCGGTTCAGCCCCGAAACGTGGTATTCGACGTTGGAAAAATACAAGGTGACGGTTTGGTACAGCGCGCCGACGGCGTTTCGGATGTTGGCGAGCGCGGGAGATGAAGTCGTCAAAAACTATGATCTTTCCAACTTACGGCATGTACTGAGCGTAGGTGAACCCTTAAATCCGGAAGTTGTGCGCTGGGGGCATGACGTCTACGGTTTGCGCATTCATGATTCATGGTGGATGACCGAAACGGGCGCCATCATGGTCTCGAACTTCCCTACATTAACGGTGAAACCCGGTTCCATGGGCAAACCAATCCCAGGTGTTCAAGCCGCTATTTTGGATGACCAAGGGAATGAATTGCCGCCTAACCGAATGGGGAACCTTGCCTTACGCGAAGGTTGGCCATCGATGATGAGAACCATTTGGAATAACGAGGAAAAATACAAGGGCTATTTTGAATTTCCTGGCTGGTACGTCTCCGGCGATTCCGCCTATAAAGACGAAGATGGATACTATTGGTTCCAAGGCCGGATCGATGATGTGATTTTAACAGCCGGTGAGCGTGTCGGTCCATTTGAAGTGGAGAGTAAGCTCGTGGAACATCCGGCGGTCGGTGAAGCCGGCGTGATTGGCAAGCCGGATCCGGTACGCGGTGAAATCATTAAAGCTTTCGTGGCGCTTCGGGAAGGATACGAGGAGACGGATGAACTGAAGGAAGAGATCCGATCATTCGTAAAAACCGGCTTGGCGGCCCACGCGGCACCCCGCGAAATGGATATCCAGGACAAATTGCCGAAGACCCGGAGCGGTAAGATCATGCGCCGCGTCCTCAAAGCATGGGAGCTTAACCTGCCAACCGGAGATTTATCAACGATGGATGAAAATTAATATACAGCAAAAAGTAAGTCCGCAGCATGGCATGGAGAGCATAGCTGCGGACTCTTTTTGTTTTCAAGGCCGCAAGCCGATTATTTGAACACCTTCATCACTTTTCGTCTGATCTCCTAATTGACCGATTGGTCATCGGTGAATAGTTGCTGATAACTCACCCCTTCCCCTCTTTCTCTTACTTTGGGATAGGCTTTCGTTCTAATAAATGTTGCCCAAAGAAAAATAAAATAAGGAATGGGGGTATAATAAAAAAGAAAGGATCATCCAATATCGCACCGATCGTCACAAAAAAGACAAAAAACATGAGCACATAAATGATTAGGAACATTATGTTATAATATAGGATAGGCATATAAGCCATTCTTTTTCTTCTGTCCTTTTGATTCTTGACTAGCTTTATGCTGTCAACAAACTCTTCCCACATTTCTTTATACAGATGGATGAGCTTACTAAACATTCACGATTCTCCTTCTGACAAATCGCTTCACTCTGCTCGTGATTAAATATGATCCCACGTAATTAAATAATGTGGCTACTCCCCACCGTCTCACGATGAGAAGTACCCACGCCTCTACGAATGACAAATGCATTGCCCATTATTGAATCGCAAATCGATACTCGATGCCACTTGCCTCTTCCGTTTCAATTCGAACATCATAAACACCTTCGATGGCTTGTATTTCCATGATACCGTCCATGTCGCCCGAAACCTCTTCGTTCCACACGACTTCATTGTCGCCCCTGCGCTCAACGATGAGGTCAAATGTGCCTTCATCCACAGATGCCTCATAATAAACGGGAAGAAAATTGTTCGGATTCTGAGACGGAATATCAATTTCCGGTATGTCGTCGAAGGATCCCCGTAACGTTCCAATCGATAATTCATATTCATCATTAGCGGTCATATTGCTCGAAGCATTAATCACGACCGATCCCCCAGGAAGGCTGAATGCCAAGGCAAAAATAACCGTAATAAACGAAATGCTCATTAAACCTGCTGCGCCCACAAAACTTAACACAGTGCGCGCGTTCACACGAGACTGGGAATCGCCTGTCCATCCTTTGTAAAAAATAGAAAAAAGTAGATTAAAAAGCCGAACGATAAGCGGGAACAGAATCGCCCACCCTAAAGCGATCATCCAATGAATATCGCCTACAAAAATAAATGTTGCAAGTATCAATAAATAGAACACGAATACAGCCCAATAGATGACAGTGTACGCCACGTGATGAACCACGCGTTTGCCAAAAAACAGATCGAGAAACTTCATTTTAAAATTGTCCTTTCAATATTCATTTTTCAACAGATTGCTCAACATTTTTTCATAGATAAAGAGCCTTCTTTTTTCTGCAAAAGCTGAGCCCTGACCTTTGGATGGTGAAGCAATCGAAATAGTGTAAATGCAGTTAATAAAAGCAACACCAAGCTTACCTAATAAAATAGGCGCCATCGGATTTAAATTAATCACTCCCTCAACTACACAATATTGTTCATGAACAGTGTTATTCTTGCCATTCTAGCTTTCATCGTGAGTATTGCATTCGGTTTGTACCACCCTTGCAATCTTTTTTACCACCAAGTGCGGAGATATTTACCACTTATTGCGGAAGCCTTTACCAATACACCACCTCCTGTATACTTAATGGGCATGCCAAACGGCATGACATTAGGAATACAGGAGGTTTTTTATGTTCCCATATCGACAGATGCTGGAATTACATGACGAGGAAAGGAGTTTACGAAGTATCGCAGCTATGACCCGCCGTTCAAGGCAAAAAGTAACGGAAGTCATACGCTTGGCGGAGAAAAGAGGGTTGAAGTGTCCGCTCGATGAGGAAATGACAGATGCTTGGATTGAAGATTTTCTATATCCAGAGAAAAAGTTAGAAGCTTCTGGACGGCAAATGATTGATTTTGATTATTTGCATGAGGAGTTGGCCAAGCCCCATGTCACTTTGACATTGCTTCATGAGGAATATGTGAGGAAAGCCCGGGACCAAGCGAAGATTCCCTATGCCTATCGGACTTTTACGGAACACTACCACAATTTTGCCCAGAAGTATAAAGCGACCATGAGAATTAAGCGGAAACCAGGGGAATTGTTAGAAGTCGATTGGGCAGGTTCTACCCTATTTATCATTGATCCCGATACCGGGGAAAAAGTGAAAGTCTATGTATTTGTGGCAGCTTTACCGTGTTCTCAGCTTTCCTATGTGGAGGGCTCTTTATCCATGGATTTAGCTTCTTGGATTAAGCTTCATCAACACGCGTTTGAATACATGGGAGGCACCACCCAAATTATTGTGCCCGATAATTTAAGGACAGGGGTGACCAAGCATACCTCCAAAGAGCTGGTGTTAAACAAGACGTATGAAGAAATGGTCCGCCACTATCACTCCGTGGTCATGCCAGCACGCGTGCGTTCACCCAAAGATAAGCCGAGTGTGGAAAGTTCGGTGAACACGGTGTCGACGTGGATTATCGCTGCGTTAAGGCATGTCCAATGTTTTACGTTGGAGGAAATGAACCAAGAGATCCGAAAGAAGCTAGGGGAGTTTAACCACCGGCCCTTCACAAAAAAAGAAGGCTCTCGCTGGTCAGCGTTTATGGAAGAAGAGAAGTTCGCCCTTACTCCTCTTCCCGTTAAACCCTACGAGATGTCTGAGTGGCGAACCGCCAAGGTGCAGCCTGATTATCACATCTCTGTGAAAAGCATGTTCTACTCCGTTCCCTATGAATACATCGGAAAGCACGTCGATGTGAAAGTCTCAGATCATGTGATCGAAGTCTATTTCGATCACATGAGGATTGCCTCACATCAAACATTATATGGGAAATACGGCCAACATTCTACTGTGAAAGATCATATGCCGGATAACCATAAGCATTACGTGGAACAAACGCCGCAAAATGCATTAGATTGGGCTACAGATGTTGGGGAACATACGCTTTCCGTGGTGAAGTTCTTGTTGGAGAGCTACGGGGTTGAAAAACAAGCGCTGAAGTCTGTTTTTGCCTTAAAGAAATTGGAACGCACCTACACGGTTTATGATATCGAACGTGCGTGTAAAATGGTCCACCAGATCACGAATCGGCCTACAGTAAAAAGTATTCAAACGCTCATCAAGAACAATAAAAAAGCAGACGCAGAGAAAGCTTTCACACAGAAGCAACAGAACGTCAAAAATAAGCATGCGTTTACACGTGGGGCTTCCTATTTTGGAGGGAAAAACAAATGAACCAGCAGAATATTGATAAACTAAAAACATTGAAACTATCAGGGATGGCAGAAGCCTATGAATCTCTTTTCACGAAGGCAGAAAATAAAGAGATGGATTTTGATACATTATTCGGCATCTTAATTGACCATGAAGAATCCCGCCGGAAAAGTAATAAACTCAACCGTCTTCTCAAACAGGCAGCGTTTCCTGAACCGGCTTCAATCGAAGAGATCATGTATTATGATGACCGGAAACTAGACAAAGATTTACTCCAGCGTTTAGCCAGCGGAAGCTATATTCTGGATGGGCGAAATATTATCTTTAAAGGCGTGTCTGGAGCCGGGAAATCGTGGATGGCCGCCGCATTTGGCGTACAGGCGTGCCGACAGTTCTTCAAAGTACATTACACACGGCTTCCTGATCTATTAGAGGAATTTAAACTTGCAAAATATCAACAGGATGACAGCTATGTCAAACTCATGAGAAAGCTTCTAAAGGTAGATCTTCTTATTCTTGATGAATGGCTGCTTCACGCCTTAACCAATGAAGAAGCAGCTCTCCTTCTTGAAATCATAAACGCAAGACGTCAGGCAAAACAATCCAACATCTTTTGTTCTCAATTTGATATTGATGGATGGTACGAGAAACTGGGAGATGGCACCTTGGCAGAAGCCATTCTCGACCGAATTATTCATGATTCCTATGATATTTTCATTGACGGAAAAGTGTCGATGCGCGAACGTCTTGGTGTGCAAAAACAAACGGCAAACGATAAAGAGAACAACAATTTTTTATAAAAAACCTAGAAATGAAAGGGTGTTTAAAATGAGGGAATACATGACACTCGCGGAGACTCTCGATCTCCTACACAATTATGAGATTGACTGCGATGAATTAGATGTTAGAAAATGGATCGCTGAAGGTGAAATCGAAGCAACAGAAAATGGAGAAGATTTCAATATTACAGAGCCAGCAGTATTATCGTTTTTGGTCGATTTAAGTCGTGTTGGAACACCCTATGAAAAAGGAATTAGTGATAAAACCAAAATCGTAAGACTCGAGGAAAAAGTGGAAGAGTTACAAAAAAAGATTGATAAGCTGAAATGTGAGCTTGACTTTGAATTAGGGAGACTCCCATTTTAATGGCTAAAGATATTCCCCGCCCATGGGCGGGGAATATCTTATTTCAAGCCGTTCTTTTCATCTGTGGTAAAGGGATCCGCATTGAGTGGTACATTTTCCTGCAAAAGGTGGTAAAAAAGACCGCACAAGTGGTAAGAATTGTCCGCCGTACTCATTCATCGGGGTTGTCGTTTGAAATACTACTTTTATATCTCCCCAAAGTTATTTCCATATATCATCATACATATGATACAAGGTTTTCACGTTTTAGGATCTTCCTCCTCGGTTAAAATATTTCTTAATTCTAGCTCTCCTTCGGTCTCCAATCCTTTAAATATCACTCTCGTTATTTGGTCATGATTAAAAAAAACATTTGTATCGTTTGAGATATGCCCTTGGGGATATGGGCAGGCAACGTAATCCCACTTGTTGTCCTGGTCGATATTCCTTTGTTTTCTGCCATAAATCATGATTGCTTGTTTTACAAAATTCACTTCTACAACGGTCCCAATCGGCAACAACGTTTTACTTTTTGGAAGTTGTAAACTATTAATATGATCTTCCTGATTCATTATCTGATCACCTTAATCAAATTGATTTTAAGTTTAAAGTCTGCATGTTTGGTTAAGCTTATTTCAAACCCATAATCACCAAACTATGTTTCAATGCCAAAACTTCATTTACACGATATACTCAAATCACTCTATGACATAGCTAATACTTTATATTCTATTTTTTTCCTCAATGCTTTCCAGAACTTCTGTTCGAGCCTTAGGATAGTGAAACAACCGTAAAAGTGAAAAACCTGTTAATAAACATAAAGCAATACCAACAGGTATTAAAAAACTCGGATTTACATGGATAATCGATCGAACGATAAAGTATACAACACTTAAACCAAAAAGCGTAAAAGCCATTAAATATACAATGTTATTCATGATCAGTTTAATCCTTAGGGTTCTTAGTTTCATTGATGTTGTATTTATTAACACGCCAATATCTTCTCGAAGCTCCTTCCAAATTCCAGTATACATATGAAGTAATGTTTTCACGTCTTGATACCCCTCTTCATTTATATTTAATAAACTCTTAACCTCAACTCCCCTTTCTTCTCTTTTGAAATTTTGGTTCGAGTGTAATGGTAGGTTACATAATCCCGAATATATCTTGATCTAACATTTTTTCACTTTCTGCCCATGCATAATTACTTTGTGACATTGACATCATTTCTTTTCGGAAGTTACAAACTATGAATCATCATCTTGAGCCACATTCGATTACCTTAATCAAATTTCACTCCAAATTTAAAGCCTAATATTTTGCTTAAACTTAGCTCAAATCCGCCATCTCCAAACTCTGCTTCTCCACCGATTGCCCCTGCATGACCGCCTAGAGTAAGTTCTACATCTGTATCGGTAAATGGAATTGTCATCGAACCCGATAACTCCCCGCTAGCTAACGATGCATGGGCTCCCGCTCCAATGCGGTCTTCATCTACTCCCACAAAAGCTCTTGCTTGTAGAAGTTGGCCCTCGGCCTCGCCTCCAAATTCTCCATCATAAAAATCAGGATCCCAACTCGTTCCAGCGCTTCCCTCAACTAGTGATCCGTCAACTCTTGCCGTAGGAGCATAAACATCAAATGGCAAAAATTCAACTTCTTTCACGGATGCTTCTGCTGATCCATTCGCCAAAGAATAGGAACCGTCAACAGTGGTATTATCATACTCACCCTCAATAGCTGCATGCACTGCTGAACCTTCGGCACTCCCGCCTATATATTCTTCTTCAATATCATACCTTCCAGCGCCAACAGGTGCTGTCCAGTTCTCATTAATCTCAATTTCTTCTCCGGCAAAAAAGTTATGACCTGGGTCATGAGCGATACATGAGCCACCTATTTCGCCTTGAAAGACATCGGTAGGGTCCGAAGATTCAACACCGATATTCCTATAAAAATCGTTACTTAACCCATGTTGGCTCATAGCTTGATTGTTACCCTTGGACCCCATAAGCAACGGATTCAAATGAGGCGCCTCATGCCCATTCATCTGTGTGTTCATAAAATAAAAATCGTTAAAATTCATTTGGGATTGAACATTTTGATTATCTGGTTGAAAATCGGAAATAAAGGCGTTCATCGGAGATTGGGCGAACCCAAACGGGCTTGCCTGCAAATGATGCGCCGGATGCATTTGACTCACGCCCGGCATTTGAGCCGCCGCCTGATGCATGGCAGGTTCGAGCGCTTGGTACGCATCCAAGTCCGAAAGCTGCGTGCGTTGGTAACCGACGACGCCAAGACTCCCGTCATTAATGTTGGCGCTGATGTCGGCAAGATACGTTTGCATTTGCAACATATTCTCCTTCACTTCGGAGAGCAGGTTCGTTTGCTCGGCGTCAAAGGCATCCAGTTGCTGAATCGTTTCCACACGATGACGATTTCCTTGATCGATGCCTTCCATGACTTGGGCATCCGACAGCGGTTCCAAATAGACGATATCATTCACACTTCGCAACACATCATTCGTCTCCGACGTAAGGTCTTCCACAAGGTTGGCCATGTTTTGCAATCCGCTATGTAATTCATGTTCCAAATAGTTCCGGTCAATCACCCCGTTGGATGCCGGTTCAAAGCCGTCGATGCGTGAACGAATGTCCGTGAGTGTCATCTCAAATGTTTCCAATACGCTGTCGTACAATGCCAAAAACGGTTCGTGGCAGTCAGCAAAGAAACTGCGTATAGCTTCCCCACCTTGCCCTTTTAAATCGCCTTGCAATCCGATGAACTGATGAACGGCTTGCCGAATCGGCACCAACTGGTCACGGTTGCTGGCGATACTCTCCAGTACGTCATCGATCCCTTCCTTTAATGGGGCTACTTCCAATCGTTTCATCATTAAAGTCCTTTCTTATTCTTTAATTCATTGACGATGCCAAGGAGGTATCCGTTTGCTTCAATGTCGAGATATGGCTTTGCGTCGTCTGTACGTTACTCGTCAACAATGCTCGGTAACTATTCGTAAGATCATTCGCCAACGCACACATTTCATTAAGTTCATCCACCATATTTAAGACATTATTCTGGCCCACACTTGAAGAATAATTGGCATTAAGCTGGTTTGCACCGGCTGAAATGGTCGTCAGCCCATGCTCGACCGATCCATACGTGACCTTTATTTCATTCACATTATTCCTCCGTCCGTTCGATTGATCTAATCTCTAGCATAAAATACCAAGAAAAGAATGAAAAGGGGTAAAACAGTAATTATTGTTTGGAATAGAACATTTTTTTATAAAGAATTAATCCCGTGATTGCCGGTATGGTAAATAAGTAAATTGATAATGCGCTCCAATGCACAGCAAAAGCAACAACCGTAAATCCTACACTTGCTAAAACAAAAAATGTAAATCCAAAAACAAAAAACAATGCAACCGCAACGGCAGGCAATGCAGCAAATCCATCCGATTTCAAATCTTTTATTCCTTGCATGAGTTCAGACCATGATTCTTTATAGGTGCTAAGAAATGTCTTCATGTTTAATCCTCTTTGATCTCTTTTTCCAATGAATCTTTCAAACCGTCTAATTGCGTGATCTGTTGGGTTATTAAATTATTTGTTTGGTCAATCCGCGCATCCACTTGGTCAATGGCTTCCGGAACCTTCACGTCAGCAAGATTGTCATAAGGCGTGACAATACCGGAATCCCTTATATCATCAAACTTAGTTGCATGTTCCCCGTGCCACGTGTCAGCCGTAAGTTCCGGTTCCTTAAAATCCGACTTGGCACTATCCAAGGTCGATTGTCGGGAGATTAGGCGGGCACGGCATTCCTGCAAACGTTGCAAGTCCTCTCTCGCAGATGCCAACGTGCCTTCAGCCGAACTGATTTGCGAGCGTAATCGTTCTTCGGACATGAGCATCACCCTTTTTCAAAAGCTTGGTTCAATGTAGCATTTTCCATGTAAATCTTTTTACATCCATAAATTATCATAGTTTTCATGCCGTTACAAAGATTTGATGAATCCCTGCCTTATAAGGTCATTCCACTCCATTGGCGACCTCTTCAACTGTCCGGTCGTCACGTATAGTTCCGTTAAAGATATACGCTGATAGTTCATAATCTACCTTGGTATCAAGTCTCGATAAATACTCCCCAACCTCAGGCCACTTCCCTGAAGAAATGAGTTCATCGGGATAGGGGATATCCGGATTGAAATCGTGAACCGCTTCCCAACGATCCAAAGGGTATATGTTTTTTAGAAAAACGTGACATCTCGTCAAAAAATGGTGCATTTATCCTTAAAGTGTAATCATCAAATTTGGAATGATTTCTCAAACAGGTGTACACTGGCAGCTCCAGCGTCCCTAAGAAAAGAAACATCCTCAATTGTCCGTATCTATATTCCCCCGATGGTGGTCATACCCAAGATGAGAGGGACGGGATGATATTGCTTACTTTGTTCCTTTCGGTGCGATTCGATCTTCGGCAGAGGGATTACTTTCTCCCTCTTGTTCCTCTCGGTGCGATTCGATCTTCGGCAGAGGGATTACCTTCTCTCTCTTGTTCCTCTCGGAGCAGTTCGATCTTCGGCAGAGGGATTACTAGCGCGCCCGATGCTGGGTAACCGATTAATTCAACCACCCTGCACTAGTGCCTTTACAAAGATCAATAGAATCTATAACTCTCGCTCTTCTCTTAATTCCCGATATAATGCTACCAAAAATGCCTCCGGATTACGTTTCCATCCATTGTGTTTTTCCGGTTCATCAAGGCCCGGTTTTTCCAAAAACCGTTCCATCACTCTGGCACTTAGAGCTCTTTTCTTTTCTTCGGTCAATGTGGGCAATCGCCGGATATATGTATATAATAGTTTCCAATCTTCATGGGAAATCGCTTGTTTCGTTCTTTCACTCAAGATCAGCTTCGGCAAAGCCCCATCATAACCTTGTAATATTTTATTGGCCTTCTGCTTTTTCCGAACCCTGTCTCCATCTGTCTCCACCACGACAACCGTACCGGCCACCAAATCCCCGATTCGTTTATCCCGGGGATGAAATAACATCACAGCGGCTCCAAGAAAATAAAATAACGGCAAAAAATCAATGATGCGAAAAAAATTACGCAATAGATTGGAGAGGAGCGTCATACTTTGCCCCTGATTCTGAATCGTTCTTAATGCCATCATCCTTTTTCCCACTGTCTGGCCTCTCATGAAATATTCCAGCAAAACAAAATAAAGCCCATTCAAAAAAAACACCATTACGATGCCGATGGCAACGACATATTCTGACCAAAGGCCATCCCCCAGAATGGCGGTACTCGAAATAAGCGCGAGAATGAGTACAATATTGATCAACCCGAGTATCAAAACATCAACGAGTTGGGCGGCTGTCCTTCTGCCTAAACCTGCGGTCAGAAACTGTAGGCGTATATGTTCCGGTGTATCAACATGGACATGGCTTTGGCGTTGGTCTGTCATCCTTCATACTCCCTACCTATTATTTAAGATCCAATATATTCCCTTTATTATGTTATCATAGATTAAGGAATGTAAAACAAAAAAAGGAACGGAAATTCATGATGGATATACAGGACTTTATTAAAAAACATAAAGCAACGTGGAGAGACTTGGAAGAGAAGGTCGCGTTTTTTCGGAAACGACCCAAAGAGATTCAAGGCAAACATATCGATGAGCTTACCCAGGCATACAAAAAAGTGTCTTCCCATTACGCTTATCTTAAAACGATTGATCCCCGGGATGAGGCAACCCTATATCTGAATCAATTGGTCTCAAGTGCTCATCACCTTTTATATCAAGAGCAAAACCGCAGCTCACAGCAGCTGAAATATTTTTTTCAATCCTATTTTATCGCGCTTATTCATAAACGTCGTTTTTTCATCGTGCTGGCATTCCTATTATTTACGCTAGGGGGAGCCTTTGGGGCTGTCTCCATAGCCATGGACCCCCTCAACCTGTATCTCATTCTTCCGCCGGAAATGACTGCCGGGATAGATCCCGAACAGATCGGGGAAGGACATGATCAAATTAGCGAACCGCTCATGGCTACTACCATTATGACGAACAACATTCAGGTAGCCATCTTGGCATTCCTGGGCGGGATTACCTTCGGCATTTTTACCGTTTATATTTTACTTTTCAACGGCTTGATTATCGGAGCAATGGCAGCCGTATTTTGGCAAGCCGGCCAGACCTATATGTTTTGGGCATATATTCTGCCGCACGGCATCCTGGAATTGGCGATTATTTTTGTAGCCGGAGGGGCCGGTCTCTATATGGGATACCGGATGCTCGTGCCGGGGACTGCGCCGCGCAAATACCAAATCGGTCGCGCGGCAAGCGAGTCCCTTCAACTGTTGCTCGGCACCATTCCGCTCTTCGTCATTGCAGGTCTCATTGAAGGGTACGTGACCCCTTCCACGACACTTTCCCCGGAAATGAAATATGCCTTTGCCTTGATGACACTTGCCCTCATTGTCCTGTATTACGTGTACGGCATATATAAACGAAAAGAAATGGCCCCCGAATCGCGATGATCTGCCAATTGAAAGACTCCATTTGCAAAACGTGTGATCCAAATGGAGTCTTCTAATCAGGCGCGTTGATTATCCAAATTTATCCGATAAAATAGCTTACACGAATATAACGCTTCGTGAAGCCCTATTAAAGATGAAAAGGATGTTAAACATACCATTTTTTTGTTATTTGCGGACAAATTTGGCGTTCAGCTACCATTATGAGTCCCCAAAACCCGAGCCTGAGGACTCATTTGGCTTCTGAACAACGCTTTGAGTCTGCAGATCCTGTTCCTGAGGACTCATTTGGCTTCTGAGCAACGCTTTGAGGCCGCAGATCCTGTTCCTGAGGACTCATTTGATACTAAGCATTGGTTTCTCGTTTCATACCGAAAGGTATTTCTATCATTAGAAACTTTCGATAGATAACATTTGCACTAAGATGCCTTGGATTGCTGCGTGATCGAACATATAGGTGACCTATGTGAAGGTATTTTAAGGTAAATCAACGCGCCTGTCTTCTAATGAATTTATGTATATGCTTTCATCTTAGAATTCCTTATCCGGCAAAAGAGACCAAATGATTAATATTATCCATCCGATACTGCCTATGAGCCCCAATGTCATAAGAAAACCAAATACAATCAGGTTAAAAACCATGATTGCACCGCTGCTTCGTTTTTTTCGCACCAAAGCGATGATTGTGGGCAAAAAATATAAGCCGACGCTCACAACTAACGCGGCAACCGTTAATAAAAAATTAAAAATAACGTCCATTATATCCACCTCTCTCGGTAAAATAAGTTCCATAAAAATAGATATAAGTTAAAAGCACTCTCTTTTAATCTCAGTTATGGTTGGATCATCATAAGAAATAACATCAATAATATGGTCTAAAGCAACAATTTCATAATGTACATAAGGGTCATCCGGATAAATATCAGAAGCGATTGTTCTATTGTCAATAAAATCTAAATAACTTGATTTTGTAAAGATACGAAAACAATTTCCCTCAAATGTTTCAGCGACGTGTGAAAAAGCAAATGACTCATCATTGACGGTGTAAGATATATACGTTTTAAAATCGATTTGTAATAATGGCATTTCTTCATCAACCACAATGGGAAATGTATCTTTTATTACATGTGTCCCAATGTCAATATCTTCTTTCTGCCGGCTTACTTTACATCTTTCAATCAAAACCCTTAACGAATTGGGGCGAGGTTCCAATAAGCTGTGTAAATAGATATAAGTTTTCGATGCCATTAATTGTTTATAATCCATCAGTCATCCCTCTCAATCATTCAATAGCTCCTCTATATGTAGCGATCAGGCAAAAAAGAACAAATCATTAAAATGATCCATCCGATAAGGCCCATCAAAAACATCACAAATAAAAAAAGAAAACTTACCATCAAATTGCAAACAAAAATCGCGCCACTCCTGAATTTTTTCTCTTCACGGAGATAATCGTAGGTAAAAAACACACCCCGGCCATGACGGCTAAAAAAACCAACGAAACAATCGCTTCCATAGATTCACCTCCTTTGATTGAAGCAGTGATATCACTTAAAAATGTCACGCCTCTTTCTCTCGTAAATCCAAATAAGCGTTAACCGCCGTTAACGAAAATTGATCAGCCGGCACATCCAACGCTTCCGTGCCGATACTGGCCATTTTTTTCAACATTTGCCTGCGCTGCAATGTCATATGGTACGCGACACTGCGGATATAAGCCGTTTTCGTATCGTTCACTTCGGTTTTTTTCCATTGAAAAAGCAACGGATCCTGCAAGGACAACAGCAATAAAGCATGGCGTTTTCCAAGGCGGTGTAAGTATGGCAAAAGTTGATCCTCAAACAGATAATTCTCCATATCCGAAAAGAGTACGAGGAAAGACCGGCGCTTCTGATAACGTGTTAGGGTTGTGAATGCCAGGCTATAATCGGATTCGCTGTAATCGCTTTTCAGGTTATAGACCGCTTCCAAAATCGTCTGAAAGTGAGCCAATCCTTTCCCTGCCGGCACATACGTTTTTATTTCTGCAGAAAAAGCCAGAACCGCCACCTGGTCCCCTTGTTTCAGGGCCACCGCGGCCATCGTTAAAGCCACTTCCAAAGACCGGTCCAACTTGACGTGATTGTCCAGCTCCACGCCCATCATTCTGCCGCAATCGATGAAAAGTGTTACCACTTTCCCGCGCTCCGGTTGAAAAACGTTGGTCATCACTTCCCGATGGCGGGCAGAAGCTGCCCAGTTGATGGTACGCAGATCATCATCCGGCACGTATTCGCGAATATGGTCGAATTCGGTACCGGCAGTTGTTCTGCGCCTTACTCTTTGCCCGTCGATCACAAGATGTTGCTGCAGGGAAGATAAATTCCCTCTTACATTACGTAAATTGGGATAAACGCGAATATTAGCTTCGGCGGAAACAATCGCTTGTTTTTTCCACAACCCGATGATCCCCGAATACCTGGCGTATAAATAATGGAATTGGTAATCGCCTCTTTCTTTCGTCCGGCTCCGGTAAGCTAACGTTTTTTTCCCCTTCCTAACGATCCCGGTTAAGGAAGGTGACGGTTCAAATTCAGCAGGCAAATCATCTTTAATCTCGATCGCAATTGGATGATTACTCCGGTTCTCCACCGCGATGGTTACATCAAAAGGTTCCCGGGCATCCACTTTTTCGGGAAGATCCCGCTGCAATCGTATGTCCTTCCTCGTTGGCGTAAGGAGGACATCAATGAAACTAAACACCAGAAGCAAAGCGTTATACAGCCAGAACATCGTAAAACCAAGGTTCCACAAGCCGGCCACTGCGATGAAAATAACCCCGGCAAGTGCCAGATAAAATAGCCGTTTCGTGGGAAGAATCGTATCGCGAATCAGCCATTTATCGAGGAACCGTAATGGAGGCCATGATCTCCCGGATGATTTGGTCACTGCTTCCTCCCTCCAATTCCACCTGCGGAGTTACGATAATGCGATGGCGTAAAACGGGAAGGGCGACAAACTTAATGTCATCAGGGGTAATATACGTCCGGCCTTCCATTACGGCTAACGCCCGGCTCGCCATTAACACGGCAATGCCCGCCCGGGGGCTTGCCCCCAATTGCACACGACCCGTCTCTCTCGTGGCTCGAATAATCTGGGTCATATAATCATATAACGAGTCTTCCACCTTCACTTCCAACAATGCCCGACGTTTTTCCCGCAATTGGTTCCAATCAAAAACAGGCGCATACGCGTCATCCTCTTCCTGAAAGAAAGGAACATGCCCTTTTAACATTTTCTGTTCATGTTCTTGAGCAGGATAATCCAAAATCAATTTGAACAAAAACCGATCCAGTTGGGCTTCAGGTAGCGGATAGGTGCCTTCGGATTCAACGGGATTTTGAGTGGCAATGACAAAAAACGGATCCGGCAGCGGATAAGTTTCACCTTGAATGGTCACTTGCCGTTCTTCCATCGCTTCCAATAAAGCCGATTGCGTCTTCGGCGGCGTACGATTAATTTCATCGGCCAGCAACAAATTGGCAAAAACCGGCCCTTTGACGGTTTGAAATTGATTGGCCTGCATATTAAAGATCACATTGCCCGTGAGGTCACTGGGCATCATATCAGGGGTAAATTGCACACGACGATAATCACCCGCCGTCAATTCCGCCAACGTGCGCACCATTTTTGTTTTTCCCAGTCCCGGTACACCTTCCAGCAGCACATGCCCGCCAGCCAGCAATGCCACGGTTA